>JBEKTM010000139.1:0-2558 GCA_049516035.1 Dehalococcoidia bacterium | reverse complement strand
CCGAAGGTGGCTACGACCCCGTGCCTTAGCTATAGAATGAAACAACCAAAGACATTATTCCTCGTTGTAATTGCTCTTTTGCCCTTGGTCCTGGTTTCCTGTAGTAGTATTTTTGGTGGGGCTTCGGTATCAGGAGGATGGGCAGGAACCGCGTTTCGCGACGGCATCATTTATGTCGGCACTAGGGATGGCAGAGTGGTAGCGGTAAATTCATCAACACAAAGTCAACAGTGGAATTGTACCCTTAATACTGCTATATATACCACGCCAATAGTGGATGGTGATTTAGTCTACGTTGGCACTTATAGTGGTCAGGTCCTGGCATTGAGCCAGCTGGCTAGAAACCAGACCTTGACGTTTCCTCAGAAAAAGTATGGTGAATGGGAGTGGGATTGTCCCATAGAGAACGCAAAAAGCAATGCAATAGTAGGTAACTTGTTGGTGAGCGAAGATACCATATATGTAAGTAGCTCCAATGGCAGGGTGTACTCTCTAGATAAAGGAACTGGTGATGAGAATTGGAACCGAGAAGATATTCCTGTTCTCGCTGAAAAGCTATGGATGTCCCCGGCAGTTCAGAATGATACTCTCTATATCAGCACTTTCGACGGTCATATCTATGCTTTGTCGACTGAAACAGGCAAGTTATTGGATTGGTCTTTCGAAGCAAAGGCAGGTTTTGCTTCTTCACCGGTGATTGAGGAGGATACCATCTACGTAGGCTCGTTTGACCGCCATCTTTATGCCATAAAAATAGGTAGCAATGTATCAATGTGGATGTTTCCTCAAGAGAAACCCGCTGGTAATTGGTTCTGGGCATCTCCTGTAGTCAATGAAGGTGTTGTTTATGCTGGCTGTCTCGATGGCAGGCTCTATGCTATTGAGGCAAAAACAGGGAAAAAGCTGTGGGAATTTGATGCTGGAGACCCTATAATTTCATCACCTGTTTTGGTGGATAACTTGCTAATAGTAGCTAATGAGGCAGGCAATGTGTATGTTATTAATCCCGAAACTGGTGAGGGCGAGCGAATTAAGAATCCTGAGAATGATGATAAACCAACCATTAATGCCCAAATAAAGGCGTCTTTCTGCGCCCACGATGGTCTGGTTTATATTCGAGATGAAAATAACTCGATATATGTTGTGGATATTGATAAAGGGCAAGTCAGTTGGAAGGTTTCCTTGACTACTAAATAATGAAGGTTGCGCCTGATGGGTCTCGGAGATATTTGGAATTTAATTATAGCTAACCCGGTACTTAATGTGCTGATTGCTCTCAGCCATATTTTGGGTGGTAGCTTTGGGTTAGCGATAATTGTTCTCACAGTTGTCGTCCGTTTAATACTCTGGCCTCTTACCAAGCGCCAGCTTAATTCCACTAAGGCTTTGCAAGAGATGCAGCCGAAGATTCAAGAACTGCAAAAGAAATATGGTAAGAATCAACAAAAGATGCAGCAAGAAATGATGAAGCTTTACAAGGAAGCCGGGGTAAACCCTCTGGGTTGCTTATGGCCCATGTTAGTTCAATTTCCTATCTGGATTGCCCTCTATCAAGCCATTATGAGTGCTCTGGCTACCACGCCAGAGAACTTACTTAATTTAGCTCAGCGACTTTACTCCTGGGACGTAGTGAGTCAGGCGATTCCGTTGAATAGTCATTTCTTGTGGCTTAATTTAGGAAGCCAGGGTGATTTTATTTTAGCTATCATAGTTGGTGGCACAATGTGGGTACAGCAAAAGATGACCCAAGCACCTGCCGTCGACCCGAGGCAAGAGTCCACAAGCAGGATGATGTTGCTGATGATGCCCCTCATGTTTGGCTTCCTCACCTTGATGTTCCCTAGTGGTCTAGCTCTCTACTGGGCAGTTTCCAATATAATTGGTATTGTAACTCAATATTTCGTCACCGGTGGCTGGGGTTACCTTAAGTTCCGTTCCCCAGTTAAGTCAACACCAGTGAAGGGAAAATAAACTAACATCATAGGGGCGATCGTAAATTGTGTTAGTAATAAAGCAAATTATTGAGAGGGGAATTAGACAATGGAAGGAACTGAGATAACAGCTACGACGGTAGAACAGGCGATAGAGAAGGCGGAGGCACAACTAGGACTAAGCCGAGACCAATTCAAAGTGGAGGTTATCAGAGAAGGAAAGTCGGGAATTTTGGGAGTGGGAGGTAGAGAAGCTGTGATCAGAGTGAGCACGGTGACTCCGCCGGAAAAGGCCTCCGAGCTTGTCGAAAGGGATGCGGTCAACGGAGTCACAGAAATCTTAGATACGTTACTTGGCTTATTGAATCTATCAGGCAAGGTTGAAGTACTATCGGATGAATTACCTCTAACTTTGAATATCAAGGGTGACGATTTAGGTATTTTGATTGGGCGTCGAGGTCAGACACTAGCTTCTTTGGAATATATTACTAAGCTCATGGTAGCTGGACGATTAAGAGCTTGGTTGCCGTTAACGGTTGACGTTGAGGGATACAAAAAACGCCGTCGTGATTCCTTGCAAAGATTGGCTTTATATCTGGCTGAGCAGGTGAAATCAAGACGCCGTGC
>JBEKTM010000138.1:0-3112 GCA_049516035.1 Dehalococcoidia bacterium | reverse complement strand
TCCTCGTTCCCATCAGCCCTGATGACCCCGCTTCCGCCGAAATGCGGCATGCCCGAGAGGTCCTGTCGAAGTGGGACAAGCCGGCCCTGGTCATGTTTTCCGATAAAGACCCTATTACGAGTGGCGGTGACAAATTCTTTCGCTCTCTTATACCGACAGCCAAAGACCAGCCGGAGATTATAATCAAGGACGCCGGTCACTTTCTTCAGGAAGAGAAAGGCGAGGAAATATCTCAGCATATACTGGACTTCATAAAAAGAACTTCTGCTGTCTAGTATTTGAGCAGGCTTTATAGGGGAGGCTAAATATGATTCCCAAACAATGGTATGTGCTCATGGACTCCACCCAGGTTAAAGACAAACTGGTGGGTGTGGTCAGGATGGGAGAGAAGCTCGTCTTCTGGCGAGATACCAGCGGCAAAGTGAACTGTCTTCAGGACAAATGTGTTCACCGGGGTGTGCAGCTCAGCAAGGGCAAGGTAATCGGAGACCATATCCAGTGTCCTTTCCACGGTCTGGAATATGATTCTTCGGGAAGGGTTACAGTCATACCGGCCAACGGCAAAAATACTCCTGTCCCTGACCGCTTTCAGGTCTTGAGCTATCCTACCTATGAGGCACACAGTTTTATCTGGGTCTGGTGGGGTGAGAACCCTCCCGGGGACTTACAGCCTCCCCGCTTCTTTACAGATATTGACGACAGCTTATCCTACAGCCGGACTTATGACTACTGGAACGCTCATTACTCCCGCGTCATCGAAAACCAGCTTGATGCTGCTCACCTGCCCTTTGTCCACTACAACACGATCGGACGTGGAAATCGCACCATAGTAGATGGGCCATTCTTTCAATGGTTGGACGGGGATATGTTCTATGTCTTTGTCCGTGACCGGATTGACGATGGTACTCCACCTCTTAAACCTGAGCAGATGCCCACCCCGGACCCGGTTAGGGACTTCAAGCTGGAGTTTATTTTTCCTAACCTCTGGCAGAACTATATTGGCGAGAAGGTACGAGTTATGGTCGCCTTCGTTCCCGTGGACCAGGAGAATACGATTCTCTATCTGCGGTTTTATCAAAAGTTCATGCGTGTGCCTGTGTTGAGAAATTTGATAACGCGCTTATCTATGCCTCTTAACCTGATTATCACCCATCAGGACAGAAGAGTCGTGGTTACGCAGCAACCTAAGGCGTCAGCCCTGCAAATTGGGGAGCAATTATTTCAAGCTGACCGGCCCATAATCGAATACAGAAGACGCCGGCAGGAGCTGATGGAAAAGGCTCGCCAATAATCTGTAAGGGGAGTTCCGGGGACACCACACCAATTAGGCCTGCTACAAATCAGGTATTATTCCCCCAGAATACCAGAAGTGGAATTGAAAGCACTTTAGGGGCTTGGTGCGGAGTGAAAGTGGAGAGAAGGCGAAGGGATGGCGAATACGCAGCAACAGATTCCTTTGACGTAGATATTCAGGCTCTGCAGCGTTGTAATCTGCCGATTGTCATTTCTTTTTACTGCCACGGCCTCCCTCCGTTGGGGATGGGGTCTCTTCCTCCAGAATCTCGAGGATTTTTTTCGCCGCGTAGGCTTTGTTCCGCTTGCCACCGGTAATCTCGGCCAAGATTCCCTCCTCCACAAGAGCATTTATCGCCTTCTGTGCGCCTGGATATGTCACTTTAAGAGCTTCTTGAGCAACCTTGGCGTTTAATACCGGCTTCACGAAGATGAGCTCCACAAGCTCCACTGCCGTGGGCGGTAGACGTTTTCCCAGGCTGGTTTGATAATAAGTGCGGTGAAGGTCTAAGAGAAGGCGAGCTCGCTGGACGGCATCGTCCGATTGCTTAACTACTGCCTGCAAGAAGAACTCCAGCCACTGCCGCCACGCACCTCTCTGACTGACTTCCAGAAGACGGTCATAGTATTCCTGGCGATGACGCTCAAAAAAGGCGCTGAGATAGAGCAAAGGCTTATTGAGAATGCTGCGCTGGCAGAGAAAAAGAGTAATGAGAAGCCGCCCGATACGCCCGTTACCATCGAGGAAAGGATGGATAGTCTCAAACTGGTAATGGATTAGAGCCAGTTCGATTAAGGGTGGTAATTGTGTATCGGCGTGCAGGAATTTTTCCAATTGGCCAAGAGCTTCCTTCATCTCTGCCACGGGTGCAGGCACAAAAGTAGCGTCATTTAAGGTACACCTTGGGGGGCCAATCCAGTTCTGGGAGTGTCTGAACTCACCGGGAGTAGCCCGCTCACCGCGCACTCCTTCCATAAGAATAGCATGTAATTCACGGATGAGCCTCAGACTCAGAGGCAGCTCCGCCAGGCGTTTCAGCCCGTACTCCATGGCGCGGACATAGTTTTGCACTTCCCTTACATCTCTCTGTTTCTCAGCTTTAGTTGCCTCAAATAACAGCAAGTCAGAAAGTGATGACTGTGTGCCCTCAATGCGCGAAGAAAGGACGGCTTCCTTCCTGATAAAGGGGTAAATAAGTAGGTGCGGGTTAGACAAAGTCTCACCAAGACCGGAGAGAGTCCCCAGAGCTAGGTCAGCCTTGGATGTCAGTGATACCAGAGCATCACTCCAGTCAAGCTTCGGAGGCAGCGGGTTGGGCACAAAAGCCCAGTACCCGTCTATAGCACGTACCAACCTGCCGGCAGGGCTATTTCTAAACAGAGCAGTATCCATATTAAACGCCAGTTTAGTAAGTTTTCTCCTTATTAAACAAAATGCCCATTTTGTTTAATAATAGCACTGGCGGGGATAGCTAGCAAGCCTTTACAGTTCCCCAGAGATTGCCACACTCCGACAAGTTGGGGCTCGCAATGACCGCCGGTAGGCCGCGAATTCCAGAGACACCATACCAATCAGGCCTGCTACAAATCAGGTATTATCTCCCCAGAATGCCACTATTGGCATTTTTTTACAGGCTCTTAGCTACATGATATAATGATAGCTATCCGGAAGCGCTCGGATTGAGGGGCTAGAATGAGTGAACAGGATAAGATAGAGGTCAGACCCATCAAACTGGAGGACATCGACCCTATACTTTCTATTGACAAGGAAATAAGGGCAACGGGAAATGTTATTACTTATCGTAACTTGACCGCTGAA
>JBEKTM010000137.1:0-3633 GCA_049516035.1 Dehalococcoidia bacterium | reverse complement strand
AGTTTCCAGGTGATAGTTTCACAAAGCACAGTTACATCCTCAGTGGAAAGATAATCAGAAATATTGGCATCGAACAATATATTCCCATTGGGAGAAACCTCCTCATCACCTTTCCATAACACTAAGGTTATGGGCACACGGTCGAAAGCATTGATGGTCACCGATACGTCTCCGTAGTCTGCTTCACGGCCTCCCAACTTTGCCGCTGCCTTTGTCAGCAACTCGGGACCTCTGCCAAAGTTTTTCACTAAAGGGCCTATCGCTCTCTGAGAAAATGCCGGGAAATAGCTAAGGCCTCCCTGCAGTTGTTTGTAAGCTATTGATTTGCCGGTAGCTGGGGTGCCTTTCGCTCCAGTGAAATAATGAAGTATCAGGATCTTGTCTCTCAAGGGAGCTTCCGTGCCGCTATCTTCCAACAAGATTTTGCAGTCAAGAATCATGATGTGATACGGCTGATTTAGATAATTAATTACTATTTCATTGGGTTCTATGTACCGCGCACTGCTTTTGCGGCATTGTTGTCGTATATCACTAATCTTGGCCAGCTGCTCACAAGCAAGTTTATAAGAGAGATCAAAACCGCGTTCCCAGCAACCACCCAATAAAGAGCTGTAATCGTGTGTCATGTTACAAACTTGGGGCGAGGCAGAAGACCAGCTGCTTCTACTATCTCAGGCACTGTTTCTTCCCACTCAATAGCCATGAGATGAATACCCGCCACACCTTCAATTTCACGCACCTTATTGATAATATCAATGCAAAGCTTGATACCCTCTTTAGACACTTGCTCCTTGGGCACTCCTTGAAGCCGGGCAACAACACTATCGGGCACATCCATTCCGGGAACCCTGGCCTTCATATATTTTGCGGCACCCACTGACTTTATGGGAGCAACACCAGCAAGTATCTTTACCCTCTCATGTAATCCTCTGTCCCGCACCATTTTCATCCATTCAGCAAACTTATCCACATTGTAAACAATCTGGGTCTGGATGAAATCTGCCCCTGCTGCCACTTTCTTAGCAAGACGTGCCGCTCTGAACTCAAAGGGGTCAGCAAAAGGATTTTCAGCAGCCCCAATGAAAAGATGTGGCTCAACTGCCATAGCTTCGCCGCACTGGAATTTTTTCTCGTCCCGCATGTCTTTTACCATCTTAACGAGTTGAATAGAATCGAGGTCATAAACACCTTTGGCAGCAGGATGATTACCAAATTTCTGGTGGTCTCCCGTGAGACACAACATGTTATTTATGCCCAGTGCTGCGATGCCTAACACATCCATTTGAAGGGCAATGCGATTACGGTCGCGACAGGTCATCTGGACGATAGGGTCTAAACCTTCCTCTTTGGCTATAAGACAAGCTGCCCAAGATGCCATGCGCACTACCGCAGTCTGACCATCAGTGACATTACAAGCATCTACATGACCTTTGAGTATCTTTGCCTTCTTTTTTATCACTTCAGGGTCAGCGCTCTGTGGTGGTCCCAATTCACCTGTGACAGCGAAGATTTTGGATTCTAACACCCGTTCCAAATTACTTTTCGTCTTCATTGTTCCTCCAATTGTTTCGCTCACAATCACATCTTGGCAAGCCTTTTTACCGGCGGCCCTGATATGAGGCTCACACTCCAATTTTTCGGTGTCACAAGCCTTTCTAGTTTATCAAGTTGTCCTAGTTTGGCAAGACGATCGACAATCTGTTGCCAGACGCAAGGTATATCCGAATCAACCTCACATTTACCACCTTGTGAGCCACCACAAGGACCATTGAGCAGATGTTTAGAACATCGGGCAATGGGACAGAGGCCACCAGTAAACTCCAGCACGCAATCCCCACACTCAAGGCAGCGCTCCGCCTCTTTCCACTCGGCATGGGCACCACCTGAGGACAGAGTATTGCAGCCAGGATGTACTACCTTATTCAGTACTTCCACTACAGTCTGCACCCCAGCCCCATCAGTCAGAACCAGGATAGAATCGGCAGCAGTAATTTCTTTTTTATAAGCTCTTAGTTTTAATTTGGTTAACGCACCATCACAGAGCATATCAACAGCTACTGAACCGGTAACAGCCTTACCTTTCTCCTGCAAAATGTTTTTCATCTCTGCTACTTGTTTTTCTCCCCCGCTTCCCCAGCCCTCAGCACAGCCCTTACAACCAATGAGAAAGATACTCTTATCCCCTTCCAGATAGCTTAGTATTTCTTCAAGTGGTTTTTGTTTTGAAATCAACATTTCATTTCTCCTTTGGGATTTGAATTATCAAGTTCTGACAAAATGGCATCTATTATCCGAGACATTCTCTTCTCAAGCTCAGGCGATAATTCTAATCCCCAGCCAATCTCTTTGGGCTCGACCCCAATAATGACAGTTTCACCTATCCCGATTTTATCAGGATGCCAAAGCTGCATTAACTTTAAGCTATCTATTAAGTTCATATCATGAAGCGATAGGAGAGGCTTTTGCTCCAGAGCTATATCTTCAGGGTGAAAACGGTAAATTTGTCCAGGTGTTCCTCCACCTTTAACAGCATCCACTATGACCAATTTATCGGCGCCCTCCCGAAGCTGCAGTACATCGGGGCATGTCCCTCCATCTATTACTTTTACATCGGGAAGAGGGATTCCCTTCAAAGCATGTGCCACATGACAACCAACCCCCTCATCTCTTAACAAAACATTCCCTATTCCTAGAACAAGTTTTCTCATTCCTAGACTTTCCTACACATTTTTACTAACAAACCTTAAATTTCCCCAAGTCATGCCCTTTAGGACTGAGCAAATGTATAGAACAGGCGAGACAAGGGTCGAAGGACCTCACAATGCGCACTATCTCAAAGGGATTAGCTTCATCCTTTATCTTGGTTCCAATGATAGCCTCCTCCAATGGTCCAGGTTGGTTCTTATCATCCCTGGGAGAAATATTCCAGGTAGAGGGGGTAATGACCTGGTAATTAGCAATCTTGCCTCCTTTTATCTCTATCCAGTGTCCCAGGGCACCCCTCGCCGCATCAACCAATCCCATTCCAGTAGACTCCTCCGGGAGTTTATAGCTTATGTAAGCTGGCTCACCAGGTTTAAGTTGCAGGCTCACCAGGTTTAAGTTGCAAAATCCAATCAACCATGGCATCGGCTATGAGTTTTGTTTCCAGGGCTCGAGCGAGGTTTCGCCCCATGACAGAAAACATAGCCTTTGGTTTTAGATTCACTTGCGGCAAAGTAGAGTCAACCAAGTTCTTGATTCTGGGATTGCCGCCAACATAGTTGACCATAATTCGAGCTAGTGGTCCAACTTCGAAAACCATTCCACCATAACGAGGAGATTTTAGCCAGGAATAGGCACCTTTCTTCCCTTCGTCAAGAACAATATCACCTTGAGAGGGATGTTTGCCGCTGATAGAATCAGCATACCAGGAATGTTTCACCTCTTCCGTAATTTTAGCCGGATCGAATTCACTAAACTTGAGATCAGTAGAGGTGGTCCCGGGCTTAAAAAATCTGTTTCTCTTAGTGAGGTCAGCTTCCTTTCCATCCAATTCGTAAGAACCATAAACAAGCAAATTTCCACAGCCATGACCAATCTCAAAGTAATCCGAATAAACACGAGCTACCGCCAGTACATCAGGGAGGTAAA
>JBEKTM010000136.1:0-3281 GCA_049516035.1 Dehalococcoidia bacterium | reverse complement strand
GATGATTTGCTGACTTTAGAAAGACGGCCTGACTATGAGCCGGGAGACACGCTTGCTCTCATCATTCCTTTCCTTGCTTATCACGGGATAGAAGAGGAACAAATCGCGGCTATGGGGCAAAAAGCTGGGTTAACCCCAGGGGCAACCATATTAATCGACAAACTTAAATCTCGAGGATGGTACGTATTTTGTATTAGCACTAGCTACGAACAATATGCCTTCTCTGTCACGCGAAGACTGGGCATACTCAGCGAGAATATAGCTTGTACTTCTTTTCCCTTGGCGCAGATTCGTAAGCTATTAAGCCAAAATGAATTCGCCTTCCTGAAGCAAACCGAACAAGAAATTGTGAACCTCAAGCCTTTTGCTGACGATACAAGAATAAAGGAATATCTGGACTATTTTTATGGGCAGAAATTGCCTCAAACGAGGTGGGGAAGAATTATAGGCCAGGTGAAACCTGTAGGGGGGAGGCGCAAGATAGAGGCACTAGAGAACTTTAGCACCAAGATGGGAAAACCCCTTTCTCGTTGGACGGTGGTGGGGGATAGCATCACAGATTTCAAAATGCTTCGGGCTGTGAACAAAGCAGGTGGCTTAGCCATTGCTTTCAATGCTAATGAATATGCCTTACCTTATTCCACTCTGAGTCTAGCATCGGTAAGTTTATATGATTTGTGGATAGTTCTAGAAGCTTGGGAGAAAGGTAGCCGCCAGGATGTTGAAAAAGTGGTCAAAGAGAATGAGAAAGCTGGGGGGGCAAGGGATAGAGGATGGTTACATTGGCTAGACGGAACTCAAGATATAACACCTGCTTTGGAAATCCATAAAAGGATCCGCCTCCTGGTTAGAGAAGAAGCCGCCAAACTGGGCTAATATTACTTAATCCCGCCTTCCGGTCTCACGGAAGATCCACACAAAGGCAATAATAGCAATTATGGAAACGACAATAACGGTGATTAAGCCTGCTTTACCCAACCCACCTAATGACTCACCTGTGGCATAAACTGTAGCACTTGCCTTAAACCAATCCGTCATCCCAACCACCATCCTACCAATTAGGATTAAAAGATGTCTTAGCTCTAAAAGGCAACATCGTTAGGGCTAGTCAATCCAAGCAAATCTTAAACGCCATCAGCTATGGGCTGTCGGCTTTATTTCTTGGCTGGCTTGCTAAGTATTTCGTCTATAATGCCGTATTCCACCGCTTGTTCAGCACTCAGGTAGAAGTCTCGGTCGGTGTCGTGGGCAATCTTTTCCACCGGTTGGCCGGTGTGTTTAGCTATGATATTGCGTATCGTTTCCTGTATCCTCATTATTTCTCTGGCGGCAATCTCAATATCCGCTGCCTGCCCTTGAGCACCGCCAGCGGCCTGGTGCAGATGTATAGTGCAATTAGGCAGAGCGTACCTCTTCCCTTTGGTTCCGGCGCAAAGAAGCACGGTACCCATGCTAGCTGCCAAACCAACACAAATGGTAGATACAGGGCAGCGAAGAATCTGCATAGTATCGTAAATGGCTAACCCAGCACTGATAATGCCACCTGGGCAATGGACATAAAGGTTTATGTCTTTTTCCGGGTCTTCCCTCTCTAAGTAGAGGAGCTGAGCAATAATGAGATTAGCTATCTGATCATTGATCGGTGTACCCAGGAAAACGATTCTCTCCCGCAACAATAGGGAATATATGTCGAGAATGCGTTCCCCCCGAGCACTGGTCTCCGTCACAGTAGGAATTATCACTTGAAATTTTGTCTCCATCATTCCTCCTTTGTCACATTCTCAGTCTTGCCGATGGCTATTTGTAATAATTGGTCCATCGTCCTTTCAGTACGCAGAGATTGTTCAATTGATTGTTTAATTTGGGGCAGTGAGAAGAACTGCTTTGCTTTCTCTTTATCCTCAGCATCATTGACAATCTCAGCTACTTTATTATCTACCTCCGAAGAACTAATTGCAATCTTTTCCTGTTCAGCTAATTTTTCCAAGACAAGACTCTGAATAAGCCGTTTTTTGGCTATCGGACGCAACTCTTGTTTAATTTCCTCCTCAGTCTTATTAGCTCTCTTCAGGTAATCAGTTATCTCTCTAAAGCCCAAGCGTTGTGCCTCGTTTCTGAGAAGTTCTGTAATTTCTTCGTCCTCCAGAATAGGGGGATACTTTACCTCGCTGATTTCCACCAGAGCGTCAAGCGCCTTTTGCTTCAACTCTAGGCGATTCCTAGCCTCAGCTTTGGCCCTTAAGTCAGCTGTCACTTTCCCTTTCATATCCTCCAGGTTATCATAGCCAGTACCCTTAGCTAATGCATCATCAAGCTCTGGCAATTGCTTCTCCTTTATTTCGGTGACGATTACCTTGAAAGCACTTTCTTTGCCACGCATTTCTTTAATGGGGTAGTCATCAGGAATAGTCAAACTGAAAGTACTTTCTTTGTTTTTCCCAGTGCCTTCCAAATGAGTGGCAAATCCTGGCACAGGTGAACGTGAATCCTTATCCATTTCATATAATATGTCTTTGTGATTTAACCACGGCTTCCCATCTGCATTAGCTTGGATGTCCATAGTAACTAAGTCACCTAGCCTAGCAGGGCGGTCTGCAGGCACCCATGCCCCTTGTCGTTCCCGGAACTCTGCCATGGCCGCAGTAACTTCTTTCTCGGTGATTTCTATTACGGAGCTGGGTTCCAGTTTCATGCTCTGGTAATCACCAAGTTTAACTTCAGGTTTGAGAGGTACTACGGCTTTGAAAATTAAAGGCTCTCTTTGAGTAACCTCTATTTGTGGTCCGGCAATTGGTTCAAGTTTCTGTGACTCGATCGCCTCTTTATAAAGCTGTGGTATTAGATGCTCCAATGCCTCATCCAACAAGTTCTTCTTTCCTATGTGCTGTACCAGAATGGCTCGCGGTGCCTTTCCTTTGCGGAAACCAGGTATGGACACCTCATTAACCAAGTGATGATAAGCCTCATCCAGTGATTTATCTAACTCATTAGCTTCAGCCTCTATGTTAAGAGATATCTGGCAATTCCCCAAGTTTTCTGTGTTTACTTTCATGTCTTAATCCTTATCATTATGGGCGAAGAATCTCGTGCTTTAGCTTAAGGTTTAGCTCATCAAGCTGATGCTTGTCAACATAAGAGGGACTATCGAACATGACGTCCACGGCATTCTGATTTTTCGGGAAGGCGATAACCTCCCTGATGCTCCGCTCTTTAGCAAGAAGCATCGCTACGCGGTCAAGTCCTATGGCAATGCCGCCATGTGGTGGCGCTCCATATTCCAG
>JBEKTM010000135.1:0-3284 GCA_049516035.1 Dehalococcoidia bacterium | reverse complement strand
ACCACTCGCTATGTTCATGCCTCCGATAAGTATGCTGAAGAGACTCACCGCAAATATCATCCCTTGGCTAAGCCAGATTAAAATCAAGTCCTGTTAACATTATGTCAATTAACGTCAGAGGAAAGTCTAGCCTTTTCTAAGAAACACCCTACCCTATCTCTAACTGATTTATTAAGCAGGCCTTTCCTATAGGCTAGCGCATGCAAAAAAAACTGTATGTGTTGCGGCACTTGCCAGAGTTTCTTCGCGGTATAGCGATAGCCATATCTGGCGGAACTGCCCATTTTTTCGGTGGTAACTTCCTCACTTTTGTAGCCGATATCTTGCACCAGGTCAGAATCAAATCCATTCCTTCTGGCTATGTCATCTAATACGCCATGGATGCCCGTGCCGTGCTGCATAGCAAGCTTTTCTCTGTTGGCGTATTTTTCAGCGATGCTCATTTTTATAGCTAATTGACGGTGTGGATGTTTGCCCAGACAGTCTTCTTCAGAGGTCACTTTCAATTCAGATGCCACGCTCATAGCTACATTTACCACCTCGGTATCTAAGTAAGGGAAGAGCAACTCAACACCATGCGCCATGGCTATCTTATTCTCTCTATCTAAGGTTTCTATATCCGCTTTGCTGAAATCATCCCACATTCTGCGACAAAGTTCCTGACGACCGTCTTTGCCTAAAACCTTGGGATACCAGTTGTAACCTCCCCATAGTTCATCGGGCCCTTGTCCGGAGAAAATCACTCTAATATCATCTTGGCTGACCATATCTATTGCAGCATAGAGGCCGATGCCAGTTTCTACTTGCACGAAATCGCTATCCTCAATTGCTTCAATGACTTTAGGAATGTACTCCTCGACCCTATCAATGTTTAATATTTTCGTCTTATGCTTGATACCAAGTTCTCTAGAAAATGCCCGAGCAAAGTTCACATCCGGCGAATCAGGTAAACCAGCAGTATACGCAATTACCTCCATTCCCAAACCAGAAGCGGCATCGTGTACTAGCTTGGCTATCAGGCAGCTATCCACACCACCCGATAATAACACACCTACTTTACGTACATGGTTTATAGCAGCTAATCTTTTGCGCATGGCTGAGTGGAGCGCCTGTTCATACTTGTCCACAGCCTGAGTCATGCTCTTTATCTCGGTTTCTTTCTTGTGGAAAGGCAAAGCCTTCTTTATGCTAACTTTTTCATGGTCAAAAACAGCGAGCGTGCCTGCCCTGAGAGGTCTGACTTCACCTAAGCCTATCTTCCACAGGGGTCTCTTGTTAGAAGCGAAGGCGGAGAAATCATTATTTTCGGCGAAGTAAAGCGGTTTTGTACCTAAAGAATTTCGTGATATTACTATTTGGTCGGTATTGCTGACTGCCAGAGCATAATCACCATCCAGGCTAACTAGTGCTTTCCTGACCTTTTGTTCTAGGGTGCCGGGAAGTTCTGCCAGCAAACGGACTAAGGACTCAGCAGCTGTTTCATTTACCCTGTGCTGGGCTGGAGAAAGCTTAACTGCCGTGCTTTTGAAGTCATACAGATGGCCATCATATATTAAGGCAAGCTTTTCTTGATAATCCGTGTAAACATGTTCTGATGGTCTTTCTTCAACAGGGAAAGATACTTTTACAAGGGCTTGGCCATGTGCATCATCAAAGATGGAGCTTAGGCGGCGGCGATAAGCAACAGTTGAGGGTTCGTTCGCTGGACAGACGGTTTCCATCATGACGGCCAGTTTTTTTATTAGCTCACCCTGGCTCATATTGACCTTGCCGAAGATACCACCTATCCAAGTCATAAGGAGACCTCCAATTATGACATTATTCTGCCTACGTATCTGGCAATGGCAAGGGAAGCGGTGAGTCCCGGGGATTCTATCCCGATTAGATTTATCAAGCCCGGAAAGCCCAGTTTCTCTTCATGGGCAATGACGAAATCCCGGAAAGCTTCGCCTGGACCCTGAAGCTTAGGCCTTATACCGGCAGATTCGGGTGTCAAATCTTCAAGTTCAACAAAGGGGAGGAATCTCTTGGCTGAATTGTAGAAAGCCTGCTTATGCGTCTCGTTAACCGCATAATCTATCGCCTCAACATAGTGGGCGCTGGGGCCAAGTAGCACTCTACCATCGAGTGCCTGTCTCCAATGAATTCCATGTCCAACTTGCTCTGGTGTAGGGTAGATGAGCCTGCTTATAAGATTTCTATATTTAGAGTCTAGACTGAAGTATTCGCCTTTGCAATAATGAAGCTTGTAACCTGCTTTAGCTATATCTATGCCAGCGAGCTGAGCTATTTTGTCAGAGTTTAAGCCGGCGCAGTTCACGACAACATGGGCAACAAAAGCAGAAATTCCATCTCGGTCCTTTATTTGAACTTTGTACTTTGCCCCTGCCCGTTCTATTCCTATCACCTCAGTGCCGAAGACAAACTCAGCTCCTTTTTCCTTTGCTTGGTTGTAAAGAAACTTCAGAAAAGTGTGGGAATCCAAGATTCCACTGGAAGGAGATAGTAGTCCGGCTCTAGCCTCAATGTTTGGCTCGAGTTTCTTCACTTCCGTTCGGGAAAGGAGCATTAAATCATCGACGCCATTTTTTCTTCCCTGCTCGTAAAGCTTCTCAAGCTGGGTAGTCTCATTTTTGCTTGCTGCCACGATAATCTTGCCAGACTTTTTGTAGGCGATATTATGCTTGTCACAAAACTTGTAAAGCAGGTTTTTGCCTTCTACACAAAGCTTAGCCTTAAGGGAGTCCTCAGGATAATAAATGCCGGCATGAATTACTTCACTATTCCTGCTACTAGTCTCGAGCCCCAAAGTGCGGTTCTTTTCAAAGACGAAAACCTCCTTTTTCCCTTGTGCGATTTCACGAGCCGTAGCTAGGCCAATCACTCCAGCGCCAATGATTGCTACATCGATTTCCGCAAGCATCTATCCTTTAGGCTCCTATGAGTGCTGGAATGACTAAACAAATGCCTTATTATCCTGCTAGTCTAGTGTCTCAGTCAAGAATCCCACCTAGTTACCAGCCTGCTGTAAGAAGAATATGGGTGTGCTTTTGTTGTGGCTGTGTCTCCCAATGTTTTGTAGCCGCATGTTGGTCGGAGGCGTCTAACAGTAGCATAGAGATGATTAGTACCGGAGCTTCACCCTTGGTTTAGATACTCTTTTCAAAAAGTTTTGACGATTCTGGCCCCAGCCTATAATCTGCCGGCAAGCCAGAATCGGCTCTTCGTTCTCATAACATGATCCCGGCTCCAGGTCATGCACATTACACGGCAAAGTCCGCATC
>JBEKTM010000134.1:0-3838 GCA_049516035.1 Dehalococcoidia bacterium | reverse complement strand
AAGAGGGCTGGGGAAGTCTCAAATTTCCGTAAGTGAGGAAGCCCTGCGCCACTTGGTGACCGTGTCCAATGGCGATGCTCGGGTGGCATTGAATGCTTTAGAGATGGCGGCATTTGCTACTTTGCCTGACGGTGATGGCTTGCGGTCAGTAGACCTGTCGGCCATTGAGGAGGCATTGCAGCATCGTGCGTTGCTCTATGACAAGAGCGGTGACCAGCATTATGACCTGATTTCGGCACTGCATAAATCGTTACGCGGCTCCGATCCCGATGCTGCCTTATATTGGTTGGGACGTATGCTGGAGGCTGGGGAGGACCCTCTATATATCGCCCGTCGCCTGGTGCGCTTTGCTTCTGAGGACGTGGGCGTGGCTGATCCTCAAGCCTTGGTGATAGCAGTAGCTGCCCAGCAGGCAGTGCACTTCGTGGGCTTGCCCGAAGGGAATTTGGCTTTAGCTGAGGCCGTGGTTTATCTGGCCGCTGCCCCTAAAAGCAACTCGTTGTACCAGGCTTACTCCCGGGTTCAGCAAGACATCCAGCATGGCCGAAATGAGCCTGTGCCACTGCACTTGCGTAACCCGGTAACTGACTTAATGCGTCAAATGGGACACGGGCAGGGCTATAAATATGCCCACGATTATCCTGACCATTTTGTCAAGCAACAGAACCTACCACCTTCTCTCCAGGGGAAACGCTATTACGTTCCCACTGAGCAAGGCTATGAAAAAGAGATTGCTGACAGGCTAAAGAAGTGGTGGGGGAAGTCACATGAAGAGGAGTAAAGAATAGTGAGAGTTTCTTACGGCGTGCTATAATGCCAGACGAACTTGAGGAGACCTGGAGAGATAAGGTGTGTATCGATGGAGGTGCACTTTGGCTAAGCTTTCATTCATCCCTAGAGATATGGAGTTCTACGACCTGTTCGAACAGGAGACGGCTAATCTAGTCATTGCTGCTGAAAAGCTGGTTGGCCTTTTTAACAACTACGAAAACGTGGAAGCAAAAGCAAAGGAGCTTAAGGAATTAGAACATAATGGCGACGTTATAACCCACCAGATAATAGCGCGGGTGCATCGAAGCTTTGTGACTCCCTTTGACAGAGAGGATATTACTCTCCTGGCCCATAGCCTGGATGATGTCATGGATTTCATTGAAGCTGCGGGCAGGACATGCTGGCTTTATCATATTGGTATACCCACGGAAAGGGCCCGGGAGTTGGCCCGGATTGTGCTCAAGATGGCCAACAAGTTGAACGAGGTAATGCCTCAGTTACGGCATCGTGACAAGTTCAAATGGATTCTAAAGCAATGTGTGGAGATTAACACCTTGGAAAACGAAGCTGATGATGTACAACACGCCGCCCTGGCCGAGCTGTTCGAAGTTTGCTCCAGCGACACATGCGGAGTAATCAAGTGGCGCGAAATCTACGACCACCTGGAAAGCGCCACTGACAGAGGAGAGGATGTCGCCAATGTACTTGAGGGGGTAGTCCTCAAGTATGCCTGACGACAGTTTGATAGCCGCTTTAGCAGTAACGCTGGCTACCGAGTTTATCCGATGGCTAATGTGGCTGGACAGACACTCCGAACGCTATTGGAGAGACAACAAGTTGATTCTAATGCGACCAGGATGGTAGTATAACCGTGAACATAATCCGTGAGATGCATAAGTCACCGGGATTAGTGTCGCACTGAGGACTTGATAGTGACAGTGGGCTTGCCGTTCATAATTTTTGTCATCATTCTCGCCCTGGCTTTCGATTTCACCAATGGATTCCATGATGCCGCTAATTCAATCTCCACTGTTGTCTCTACCAGGGTCCTATCACCGAGGCTGGCTGTCATCTGGGCAGCTTTCTTCAATTTCATCGCTTTTCTTATATTTGGCCTTACTGTGGCGTCGACAATTGGGAAGGGGATGATTAATCTCGATACAGTAACTCCCACTGTGATCTTTGCCGGACTAATTGGAGCTATATCATGGAATTTGATTACCTGGTATTTCGGGCTGCCCAGCAGTTCTTCTCATGCTCTAATCGGCGGATACGCTGGAGCGGCTATAGCAAAGAGCGGCTTTGGAGTAATAATCGTGAGCGGCTGGTACAAGACATTGCTCTTTATTGCCTTGGCGCCCATAATCGGCTTGGTTCTGGGTTTCTTTCTAAGGACTGCTGTCAGCTGGATGATATATTTGAATAAACAAGCTCCAGCTACTGTTGACAGATGGTCTCGGATAGTGCAACTTTTTTCTGCGGCAGCCTATAGCCTGGGCCACGGTGGTAATGATGCACAGAAGACCATGGGTATCACCACCAGTCTTCTTTTTACCAGCGGGTTGATTTCTGAGTTCAAGATACCTCTGTGGGTTGTCCTCAGTGCACATGCTGCCATCGCCTTGGGCACGCTGGCCGGTGGCTGGCGAATTGTCAAAACAATGGGACAAAGGATTACCAAGTTAAAGCCAATTGATGGTGTTTGTGCCGAAACAGCCGGCGCAGCCAGTATTTTCTTGGCTACACATCTCGGCATTCCAGTGAGTACCACCCATGTTATCACTGGAGCAATATCTGGTGTTGGTTCTGCCAATCGGCTTTCTGCTGTCCGTTGGAACGTGACCATCCGCATCGTTTGGGCCTGGATTTTCACCATCCCAGCTGCCGCTGCAATAGCTGGCCTCATCTATCTCCTAGCCAGGGTATTTCTTCCTGCCTAGATGAAGTGTTTCTAGATAAACGCCTGGCTGTCATCATTGTATATTTAATCTGATGAGATACCCAGCTGGATAATAGCGTCGCTTCTGAAGATCGCCTTATGAAGTGACAAAACCCCCTCGCCTCTTTAGAACACCTGTGCTATGATTTAGCTTCGCTAAATGGGTAATAATGGTTCAATAAGGAAAGTAGATTGAGTTTGAAATTATTGTCGGCGGCTCTTCAGAGACAGGATTACAACCTGGCAGCTTATGTCCTCGTCTATGGCTTGGTCAAAGCGTTGGTAAAGAATCCAAAAAAGTGTTATGGCAGCAAAAGGAAAAGGCCAGAGAAAGAGTAGCCCACGGGGTTTCTATAGCCGGGCTCTGGACGAGGCAGAAAAGCTCGAGCTGGAGGAAGCTTATCATATCGAAGGAATTGATGAAGAGATTGCCCTTCTCAGGGTAAAACTCAGGGAACTTCTGGAAGAGCAGCCAGAACGGATTGACTTGCACTTCGAGGCCGCCAATATCATAGCCCGGCTGGTAAAAACCCGATATCAAATTACCAAAGAACAGAAGAAATCTTTCGAGGCCGCCAATATCATAGCCCGGCTGGTAAAAACCCGATATCAAATTACCAAAGAACAGAAGAAATCTCTCAGGGAGGCCATACAGAAGGTCTTGACCGAAGTTGCTGTGCCCCTAGGGGTTGGGGTGGGAGGAAAAATACTAAGCAGTAAATCCTGAAATTAGTAAGCAGTAGTCAGAAGATTTCCCTACTGGCTACTGACTACTGAATTCTGTATTCTCGTCACTACCACTATTCTTATGAAGCTGAGACCTTATCAACTGGAAGTGGCGCGGGTGGTTATGGACTCTATCCAGAAAGGGAAAGGGCGGACCCTTTCTGTGGAGATTGCCAGGCAGGGCGGTAAAAACGAGCTTTCCGCGCATCTGGAGGTTTTGCTGTTAACGCTATATATGGCAAATGGAGGCAATATTATAAAGTGCTCCCCGACCTTTAAACCTCAAACCATTATCTCTGTGGAAAGGTTGAAGCAGAGGTTGGATGATTTTGGTTTTGATGGCATTTATCGTCTCCAGATGAGCTATATCGTGCAGCTCGGCAACGCTAAAGCTATCTTTTT
>JBEKTM010000133.1:0-3337 GCA_049516035.1 Dehalococcoidia bacterium | reverse complement strand
CCACAAATGGCCATCCATTATCTTTGGCAAACTCTACAGCACGAACAAATTTCTTGCCATGATATTCGCCGAAGGTTCCCGCCATTGCGGTATAATCCTCAGCAGCCACAACGACATGCCGGCCATTCACCTTACCGAAGCCAGTAATTACACCCTCAGCAGGCACTTCCCTTTTATCCATGCCAAAAGCAGTCGTTCTGTGCTTGACAAATAAGCCTATTTCCGTGAATGTGCCAGGGTCGAAGAAATAATCTATTCTCTCCCGTGCCGACATCTGCCCCTTCTTATGGCGCTCTTCAACTACCTTGGGCCCTCCCATCTGCAAGATGTGTTCTTGCTTTCTTTTCAGTTCCTTTATCTTATCAAGACTTTTTCCAGACTCACCAGCCATAAATTTCACCTCCCCTCAAAAAGGGATTCCTATACGAAAAATAATCGCTCACTGGTTCAATCCTGCTATGATACGGCATAGTCGCCAGTTTTTCAATGCTCTGGCTTATGACTTCCCGGCACCTTTTATTTTGTGGCTACAACCACTTCTGGCGCTAACTGTAAAGCTTGAATCAGGGCCCTGGCTTTGTCCAACGTTTCTACATATTCGGCTTCCGGTTCAGAGTCGTAAATAATGCCACCACCTACTTGAAAATAAGCTTTGCCTTCTTTGATCAAAAAAGTGCGGATAACGATGTTAATATCCAAGTCTTCATTGAAGCTCAGGTAACCTATAGAGCCAGTATAGACACTCCTCTTGGTCGGCTCCAGTTCATCAATAATCTCCATCGCCCGCACTTTAGGAGCGCCGGTAATAGAGCCGCCCGGGAAAGTAGCTTTAAGCAGATCAATATTGCTCTTGCCTCGGCGTAGCCTACCCACGATGGTAGAGGTGAGATGAAATACGGTGGGAAAAGTCTCCAGAATAGCTAATTCGTTGACCTTTACTGTGCCATAGCGGCAAACTCGTCCTAAATCATTCCTCTCCAAATCAACAATCATCATATTTTCTGCGCGGTCTTTGGCGCTGTGGATCAACTCATGAGCCAAGCGCTCATCTTCAACAGGGTCTCTGCCTCGTGGTCTCGTGCCCTTTATCGGTCGCGTCTCTACCAGGTCGCTTTGGACTTTGAGGAATCTTTCGGGAGAGGCGCTGACAATGGCTACGCCCGAGAAATTAAGATAGCTGGCAAAGGGAGCGGGATTGACTGCCCTCAGTCGCTTATAAAGCTCATAGGGCGGAATTTTTAAATCAGCCTCAAATCTTTGAGAAAGATTAACTTGAAAGACATCGCCAGCAGCAATATACTCCCGCACTCTATTTACAGCTTTCATATATTCCTCGGGAGTAAAATTGGACTTAAGCAAAATTTCTTTGTCTTGCCTGTCATTGCGAGGAGCAGTAGCGACGAAGCAACCTCTATCGCGGGATTGCTTCGCTTCGCTCGCAATGATTGAATGGCTAGAACAAAGCCAGTCCTTCATCTCTTCAAGTCTCATTCTGGCTCGTTTTAACCGCTGCCCTTCCTCCATCTCAGGAAAGCCTGTGGCAATAAGGTAGGCTTTCTCCTCGAGGTGGTCAAAGGCCACGATAGTATCATAGAAGGCAAAATAACTCTCCGAGAGCTTAAGGTCGTCTATGGCTGTGGATGGCAGGCGTTCGATGAAGTGGCACAGGTCATAGCTAAAATAGCCAACTGCTCCACCCAGGAAAGGCACAGGTGCTGGGCAACGGTCTAATTTATATATCTCCAACAGCTTGCCCAGAGCATCAAATGGGGTACCATGCTGCACTTCGTGCTCCTGTCCCCGAATCAAGTTGATTTCAGAGCCTCGGTTGTTCATTACGAGAAAGGGCTCACTGCCCAAAAAGGAATATCTCCCCAGCCTTTGGGGATCCATGCCGCTGTCTAAAAAGAAGCTATAAGGTCTGTCCTTGATTAGTTCAAAAAGCTCAAGGGCAGTCAAGGGAGTGAAAACTTCTTCGATTAACGGATAGCGATTCTTAATCACCTTATGAGCACTACTTACAAATTCTCTAACACCTTCTTGGTGGTAAGGCCGACTTCTGCGGGGGTGGGAGCTATGGTAGCCCCAGCTTGTGACAGAGCCTTTATCTTCTCCGAAGCCTTGCCAGCACTGCCGGTAATGATAGCTCCAGCATGTCCCATTCTTTTCCCCGGCGGAGCAGTACTGCCAGCAACAAAAGCGACCACAGGTTTAGTCATCTTATGACTGATAAACTCTGCAGCTTCTTGCTCCATAGTGCCGCCTATCTCACCAATAAGAACAACAGCCTTGGTATCCTGGTCTACCTGAAATAACTTCAAGATGTCTACAAAGGTGCTGCCGGGCAGGGCATCACCGCCGATGCCAACACATGTGGACTGTCCGATTCCCAGGCTGGTAAGCTGAGATACGACGTCATAAGTCAGGGTGCCGCTGCGAGAGATTACCCCCACATTGCCGGGAAGGTGAATTTCCCCCACCATAATCCCGGCTTTGCATTTACCGGGGGACATAACTCCCGGGCAATTGGGACCGATGAGCCGGGTTGATTTGCCTTTGAGATAACGATGCACCTTCACCATATCTAATACTGGTATGCCTTCAGTTATGCACACAATCAAGGGCATGCCAGCATCAATCGCCTCCAGGATGCCATCTGCGGCAAAGGCCGGAGGCACAAACATGAGACTGGCATTAGCTCCGGTTTCAGCCATGGCTTTCTCTATAGTATTGAACACAGGCACTCCCAGGTGTTTACTGCCCCCTTTGCCAGGGGTAACTCCAGCCACTACCTTAGTGCCATATTCTATACAGCGCTGGGTATGAAAGCTGCCTTCGCTGCCAGTAATACCCTGAACTAAAAGCTTGGTGCTTTCATCAACGAGGATGCTCATTTCACTACTCCTTTGGCTGCCTCGACTACCTTACGGGCGCAATCATAGAAATCTTTAGCCTGGATGAACCTTATCCCTGACTCAGCCAGGATGCGTTGACCTTCTTCCAAGTTTGTCCCTGCCAGTCTAATGACTACGGGGAAAGGAATATCCATTTGCTGATAAGCTTCAACTATCCCCTTGGCGATGACATCCACCCTGGCCATACCCCCAAATATATTCACCAAGACGGCCTTAATTCTGGGGGCAGCAACAAACATCTTGAACGAGTTAACCACCCTCTCTGTGTTATTAAGCGTGCCGATGTCCAGGAAATTGGCTGCCCTACCGCCACAATATTGAATAAGGTCGTTGACTGCCATAGCTAACCCCGCGCCATTGACCATGCAGCCGATATCGCCATCCATCTTGACATAATTATTAATTCCCCAGTCACGAGCTTG
>JBEKTM010000132.1:0-4353 GCA_049516035.1 Dehalococcoidia bacterium | reverse complement strand
TGGCTCTCCAACTGTTCAAATCGAGAGCTCAGTTTTTTTAGCTCCAGTTGTATCTCTTCTTTAAGAGAGTAATCACCCTCTCCAATAGCCAGAACAATCATTTCCTGAAGGTCAGCAGCCTTCTTCTCCAGCCCGCGCCAAGTATCTACTAGATTCTTTTTGCCCCTGAGCTCTCGCATGATAGCTTGAGCTTTAGCCGAGTCATGCCAAAAATCAGGTCGGGCTGACTCTGCCTCTATTCTAGCAATTTCTTCTTCCTTGCTCGGGATGTCAAAGATGCACCATGATGTCTGAGATTTGGCGAAGCAAGGCTTCTAGATTGTTCTTCTCTTCTTGCATCTGAAATACTCCTTAATCAAATAACTTCCCTTGGTTGCTTGGTTCGGAGGGCAATATTCCTCCAGCAGCGAGATGAGCCAAGCGGGTAGGTTCAGGAATCCTATAACCACGGCAGCACTTTATCACCCATTGTAAAGCCGATGCCAGGTCAATTTTGTGGCCTACAGAGACATATATTGGCTTCACTCCAGATTTAGTCCTTAGCGCTGCTCCAATAAGCTCCCCGTTATCAAGCAGCTCAGCATGAGAGCCAACCTCTTCTCCCACAGGCCGATGCTGGCCACAAAGGATAGATTTTGCACAGCCTATAGTAGGCAAATCGAGAAAAAGTCCTACATGTGATGCGAGCCCCAATCTCCTGGGATGAGCAATCCCTTGACCATCAATCAGAATAAGGTCGGGAGTATTACTTATCCTTTCACAAGTAGCTAGAATCAAGGGACTTTCTCGAAAAGACAATAGGCCGGGAATATAGGGAAATGTAATCTTACCTTCCACTACCTCTACCTCGACCATGCTAAACTCAGGATAACGAAGAACTACCACTGCGCCTCTGGCTACGCCCTGAGCATCAGGGGAAGATATGTCAATACCGGCAACAAGGCGTGGGTTAATAGCTTCGTTTTCAGCTATCACCCTTTTCGCCAGGCTCAATTGTATTTCCTTCGCTCGGACAACACTCACCTCCCAGTCATGTAATTTGTGCACCTTCATATAGTTATTATAAAGCATTGCTATTATATGACAAAGCTCGAAAACACCAACTTATAGTCTTTCCCCTAGCTTTGTATAGGATCCCTGTCCGTCCAAGAGAGCGGAACGGCGGGGGTGAAATCTTGTGAAATTTCCTCTCTAACCACCTCCACCAAGCAGAGTATCTAAGTACGTTTCTACGCTTCCTGTGAGTTATAGAAACCAAGCCAAAGGGAGCGGCACATCGTCCAGTATCAGTACATAGAGCCTCTAGCCCTCACTTGCCGGGCGGGCCCTGTTTTCCTAGGTCCGTTGGAGAGGCTTCTCCTATTGTTTCATATTCGCGACCGAAGGATTCTTCTTTCCTCGAACGCCAGACGGCTACAAGTATGACTACAATCGCTGCCACCGCTACGCTGACGGTAACCGGTGTGAGTCCCCGCGGCACAATTTGACCGTTCACTACTACCACCATCAGTGCGGCAGCCAGGACCGAAACCAGGTTAATGACTTTAATCAGCGGGTTCAAAGCTGGCCCGGCAGTATCCTTAAGCGGGTCACCTACGGTATCGCCTATCACCGCTGCCTTGTGAGCCTCAGACCCTTTGCCACCGTATAACCCGTCTTCAATGGACTTCTTGGCATTGTCCCAGGCATTCCCGGTATTTGCCATATATACTGCCAGGAGTTGCCCCACCAGTATCACCCCTGCCAGGAATCCTGCCAGCGCTTCCAGGCCAAGGAGTAAGCCTATGGCTATGGGTGAAAGGACAGCCAAAAGTGCCGGAGTGATCAACTCCCTCTGAGCCGCTCCAGTGCAAATAGAAACCACCCTGGCATAGTCCGGGTCAACTGTGCCTTCCCAGACTCCTTTAACATTGGCAAACTGGTAACGCACCTCATTTATGATCTCATGTGCCGCTCTACCCACAGCTCTGATGGTCAGAGAACTGAACAGAAACGGTATGGCACCCCCGATAAGAAAAGCAACAAAGACCTTCCACTGAATTAAGTCAATTGTTTTAAGCTGATAGTCGGCGTAGAAGGCAGCAAATAGAGCCACTGCCGCCAGGACTGCCGAAGCAATAGCAATACACTTGGTGATAGCCTTGGTAGTGTTGCCCACTGCATCCAGGTCATTCAAAGTCTGGCGAGTCTCAGGTTCGAGCTTTGCCATTTCCCCGATGCCATTGGCATTATCAACCACGGGACCAAAGGTATCCATGGCAATATTGTTGCCAGTCAAAGTAAGTAGACCAATGCCGCAAAGAGCCACACCGTAGAATATACATAATAAGTTTACAGGCATTGTCGGTGTTTCGATAAATGGAGGTAGCACACCATTCCGCCACACGATTGCTGAGCCTAAGATGGCTAATGCAATAGCAATTATAGCCATCACAGTGCTCTCAAATCCCCAGCCAAACCCGGAGAGGATGACAGTAGCTGGTCCAGTTTTGGTTGATTTGGCGATTTCCTTTACTGGGGCATGTCTCTCTCCAGTGTAATAATCGGCGATATAATTTGTGGCTATGGCTAAGAATACACCTATCATTATCACCCAGAAAAAACGAAGGTCGTGGCAGTAAAAATGGGCAAAAAGGAAGGCAGATATACAAGTGATTGCTGCACCGAGCCAGTAAGCACGGTGTATAGCATCCATCGCATTCTCCCCCTTACCACGCCCAACCGTATAGGTGCTAATGATGGAACCCAGAACGCCGCAAGCCCGTATCAAAAGCGGCAAGATAATCCAGTAAAGGGCGCCAGTGGCAATGGTTAGCAAAATCCCTAAGATTAAAGCAGCAACAATGGTAACTTCGTAAGACTCAAAGATATCGGCTGCCATTCCGGCACAGTCACCTACGTTATCGCCAACCTGGTCAGCAATCACCGCGGCATTTCGGGGGTCATCCTCGGGAATTCCCTTTTCTACCTTACCCACCAGGTCAGCCCCGACATCAGCAGCTTTGGTATAAATGCCACCACCAACACGCATAAACAGGGCAAGCAGCGTGCCGCCGAAACCAAAGCCTATTAGCACCAAGGGAGCATCCTTAAAGAAGATAATGAAGAGTACAGTGCCACCGAGAAGCCCAAGACCGTCGGTGAGCATGCCGGTTACAGTGCCGGTGCGATAGCCTATCTTGAGAGCCTTGGCAAAACTGCTGCGGGCAGCTTGAGCCACCCTTACATTGCCTCGCATCGCCATATTCATACCCAGGTAACCTACCAGGGCAGAGAATAGAGCACCTATCAAGAAGCCACCAGCCCGACCCAGACCGATAACCCAGTTGGGGTTGTATTTTGATGGAGAAAACCACCCGGTGAAAAATACAAACACTGCTAAGACAAAGAAAATCACGAGTATAGTGCGGAACTGTCGCCTAAGATAAGCATTGCCGCCAGTGCGGATAGCCATGGATAGACGCTTCATTTTTTCCGTCCCCTCCGGCTCCCTCATGATCTGGCGGTTAAGAAAAGCGGCATAAAGTAAACCGCATATAGCCACTACAAGGACAGCGATTAAAGCATACCTTTCAAAGTCAGTGGCAACGCCGGTACGGAAGACTTCAAACAGTGTTATGCCCATTAGTTAAACCTCCTGGGATGAGCCATCCCTTGACCATCAACGAAATGGGGTGGGTTAATAACTTCGTGTTCAGTTATCATTCTTTCGACAGGCTCAATTGTATTTCACTCGCTCGGGCGATGCTAACCCTACCCGCATATGCCTGCGCTCTCATATCCTGATTACAAATCTTGGATTATAAAGCATTCCACTTTAATTGTAAATCGTCAAAGTCATATCAAAAGGGCTTAATATGCTGGTCACATGCGAAGAAAGAAGGATTAGGATATATAAACCACAACTAGCTTTGCTAAAATCGCAAGATTTTGGGGGCTGATTAAAGTATGCCCCCTAAGCCAGAAGCCATTGACAAACATTAGCATTTAAGAGATAATCACTTTTTAAATGGTTAAAATTAGATTACGCCGTATGGGGAGGAGAAACAGACCATTCTACCGCGTGGTAGTAGCCGATATTCGCTCTCCTCGTGATGGTAAATTTATTGAGATTATCGGCCATTACAATCCCTTGACTGACCCCGCAACTATCAGCATTGATGAAGAAAAAGCTTTAAAGTGGCTTAGATATGGAGCTCAGCCTTCAGACACGGTGCGCAGCTTACTCAGCAAATTAGGCATTATGGATAAAGTTAAGCCGACCTCAGGCCAAAACTAACTATTTAAGGAGGCGAAATGAAAGACCTGCTGGAATACATTATTAAATCCATTGTGGCACAACCTGATGCAGTA
>JBEKTM010000131.1:0-6341 GCA_049516035.1 Dehalococcoidia bacterium | reverse complement strand
AGGCTCCTGGCTGCTTCAATGTGACTGGCTTCGATGTCTCGAATATCCCCAACCAGCTTGGTCACAGCTACTCTCAATAAATGCCTCTGCAAAGCTATCGGCAAGCTGGCAAGCTGCTTTTTATCCAGGTAAATGGCGTTATTTTCCTGCCTGGCCACTTCATCCCACAACCCGGAAGCTTGCTGTTCAATGAAGGCATTATCTTCTTTGGCGATATCAGCCAAACGGAGGAGGGCCTGGTCAATGCTCGGATTGTATTGTCTGAGCAGAGGCAACAAGTGGAGACGAAGGCGATTTCGGAAGAAGGAAGGCGACAGGTTGGAGGAATCAATGCGCGGCTCAAGCTGGTGTTCCTGGCAGTAACTCGCGGTTTCTTCCCTGGTAATATCCAGAAGAGGTCTTATTACCAGGAGATTGCTTCGCTGCCCCTTCGCTACGCTCAGGGCTTCGGCTGGCGATGACATTCCTTGGCTGTCATACGCCATAGGCGAGCAAGGGGCTAAACCACACAATCCGGTAATTCCTGTTCCCCGTAATATATGCATCAAAATGGTCTCTACCTGGTCATCCCTGGTGTGACCTATGGCTATCCGATGGGCTCCGACCTCTTTGGCTAGTTGGGCAAAAAAAGCATAACGGATTTCCCGGGCGGCTTCCTCAATAGAGCAATTTCTTTGAACCCTGTAGGCAGCCACGTCCTGACTATCAACAGTGATGGGAATGCCCAGCGAGCCAGCCAGATTAGACACGTATTCAGCATCAGCTTCGGACTCAGCCCCCCGAAGTTGGTGATTGAGATGAGCTATGTGAAGTTTTATCCCTAGTCTTTTCTGCCATTTTGCCAGGACATGGAGTAAGCATACTGAGTCGGCACCGCCTGAGACCCCGACAACCACTAGTTCCTTACGTGAAATCAAGCTATACCGCTGGATAAAATCTAGAACCTTCGACTCTAAGTCAGTCTTATTCATAGGAATTACTTCCTTGCTTTAACCCTCGCAACTCTAAATAAACCCAAATGCCAAAATCCAAATGACAATTCAAACCCAAATGTTTAAATGCCAAAAGTACCTCTTTGGTTCATTTGGATTTTGAGCTTGATTTGGCATTTGAGCTTTGTTATTTGTTATTGCTTCTTGCCTTGCCCCTCGCAACTAACACTAATAGGAAGTGTTGTTAAATGTCACCAAGCGGGCTCCATAATCCCGGAACTCCAGAATGCTTACTCCACCAAGGTCTAATCTGAATTTGGTAAAGTAGTCCAGAGGCAAATTTAAAGCTTTGAGAACGATGACTAAGGTAACGAAGTAATGGCTGACTACTACCGCCGTTCCATCTTTATGTTTTTCTAATAGACCTTCAATGACCTTCCATGCTCTCTGTTGCAAGTCAACAAGACTTTCTCCATTGGGCAATTTCATGGCTTCTCCGTCTTGCCACCATTGTAGTAAAAACCGGCTGAACGTGGTACGTAAATTGGAAATAGATATGCCTTCCAGGTCACCAACTTTGAGCTCTTTAAGCCCTTGATCAATCTCTACAGGCAACTGGTGCTGGCTGGCTATGACTTCGGCTGTAGCTACAGCTCGGTGCAAAGGACTGGAGAGTATAGAAATAATGGGCTCATTTTTGAGGAAAGCCGCTAACTTTCTGGCTTGCTCCAATCCAGTGTCGTTCAGTTCGATATCGCTATCGCCTCCCTGGATAAGCCCGTCCTTATTCCAATGAGTTTCGCCATGCCTGACTAAAATGAGCTTCAAAAGGCCTCCTTAGATTGTCTCGCTTCACTGAGAGCGAGAGATATAATTATGGGCTAGTTTTACCCTCTCATTATAGGTGGGATGGTCATAAAATAGAAGTTTTACCCAACGGCTGGGTTCGGCCTCGCTTAGATTCTGGTCGGTCAGCTTAGTCATCAGACCAATAAAGCCTTGGGGGTTATCGCTTAGCGCCAATGCCGTCTCGTCTGCCGCTGTTTCTGCGCGACGGTTGTACCAATTAAGTGCTGGTTGTAATACCAACATAAGCATGGCGAGAACGAGAATTAGCCAGGGAAGGCCAGCGATATCACTTATTCCCTGGAGAGAGAATAATACCACTCCGGCTCTCAGAGCTAGATAGGTCAGATAAAATGCCAATAAGAAAGTAGCTGCTTGGATTCCTATGAGCTTGGGAATATCATGGTGGAGACGATGTCCTAGCTCATGAGCCAAAGTTACCTCTATTTCATCCCAGGAATATCCCTGGAGCAAAGTATCGCTGAAGATAATGCGTCGAGATTTGCCCCAGCCGCTTAGCATGGCATTAGCTGTAGTGGCTTTGCTGCTTAAATCCATGGTAAGGCACTCTGAAATATCCACTCCCGCTCTCCTGGCTAAATTTACCAATTTTTCTTTGAGTTCTCCTTCTTCTAGGGGTTTTAGTTTAAAGAATAAGGGTATAAGGAAGGTGGGCGTTAGCCAGGTGAGGATTAAACTGACTAAGAACATAATCACGGCAGCGGCTAGCCACCACAGCGCCGGGAGATTTCCTATAAGCCAGTAAACGATTATAACCAGACATAAGCCGAGCAATAATTGCAGCCCCGAAGCTTTAATCTTATCCCTGAGCCAGCTTGCCAGGGCTTGCTTGGATAAACCATAACGATGGGGCAAGACAAAATCGTAGTAATAGCTTAATGGTGCCACTATTACAATGGTGCCACTATTACCCCATAGCCTGCTGCTAGTGTCAGCAAATATAAGACTGCTGATACTGGGAAAGGAAAAGCCAGGAGGCTCGCCAGTGTAGTTGAGACAGGGGTGAAAAGAAGAGCTAATAATAAGGTGCCCCCTATTCCGAGCTCGATAAGTGAGCCGCGCCGCAGTAGCCTACTGTATTCTCGTGCTTTCTGCTGGCGCGCCGGGTCAGGGATAATTTCCCTTAACTTCTCAAGGTCTTTCCCCAAATTTGCACCATGTTGAGATGGAATAAACTCAAGCTCCCTTCTGACTTACGATGCAGCAATGCCCTTTTCTTTGGTGACCATGACTTTCTCTATCTTCATTCCGCGCATTTCAGTGATAACAAACTTCAGGTTCTGGTACTTAAACTGCTCCCCCTGCTTTGGTATCTGACCAAGATGGCTGAGAATAAAGCCGGCCACAGTCTCATAATCACCGCTGGGCAAATTCAGCCCCAATTCCTCGTTGGCTTCCTCAATCCTGAATCCTCCATCCAGTTGAAAGGTGCTGTCGCCAGTTACAATGAAATCCTTTTCTTTGCCTGTTAGCTCGTCATGAATATCGCCGACAATCTCCTCAGTTAGCTGCCCCAAGGTCACCATTCCCGCAGTTCCCCCGAACTCATCTACCACGATTGCTGCATGGTATCCACCGTCTTTCATCTCGGCCAGGAGCTCTCCCAGGCGTTTGTTTTCAGGGACAAAATGCGCTGGGCGCACTAAATCGTCAATGACGCTGGTTCTGCTGTCAGATTCATCGGTTAGTTTCAGTAGCACATCCTTGGCATGCAGCATGCCCACCACATTGTCGGTGTTATCCTTATACACAGGGAAACGACTGTAGCGTCTTTTGGCATAAAGCTCCAGAAAATCCTTTAGCTTCGTCCCTTGCTCCACCCAGGCAAGGTCCGTTCTCTGAACCATTATCTTGCTCACGGGGCAGTCGGTGAATTCAAACACCTTGTGTAACATCTCTGCCTCATCACCCTCCATTACCCCTTCGGCTTCACCGATACTGATAGCTGTATGAAATTCCTCCTCGCTGATGGTCGGCTTGGTAATTTCGTTCTCCCCGACTAACTTGGTAAACCTAATCCCGATATGGTTAAGGATGTAAACCAGAGGATAGAGGATGGTAGAGATTATTTCTAGAGGTCTAACATATCTCAGGGCCAGTCTTTCTCCGTAACGAACTGCCAGGCTCTTAGGAATAAGCTCAGCGAAAACTAAGGTTACTATAGTGATCACGATGGTAGCAATGGCTACTGCCCAGTTCGCATTTCGGATTAGTGACACTGTTATGATTGTGCCCAGAGTGGCTACTGCCGTCTCAAAGAAGTTGATCCCCAGAAGAACTGTAGCGAGAAATTTCTCCGGCTGCTCCAAAATCCTAGCCACCCTCTTGGCGGAGGGGTGCCCACTCTGGATCAGATGTTGTAGACGCAGCTTCTGCATACCAATGAAAGCAGTCTCAGCACTGCAGAAGAAAGCGGCACACCCCAGACAGACGAAAAACAATATCACAAAGAGGCTGTTAATGTTCACTCTTAATGCTCCCTTGAGTAAACGACCTGTGCCACCAGCTTACTACCAGCTTCAGACAGGGAAATAACAACTGCCTCAGCACTGGCAAAGAAGGCTGAAAGGGCTAAGCAAACTAGAAAGGCTAATAAAAGCCAACTATCGGTGACATCCACCTATTACCACCCCCTAGATCCCCTCCCCAACCGAATTGACCATCTTGCTATCATTGACTTTGGCTGTAATCTACACATTCTGTAGGGGTATGATAGCATTAGCTAGCGAATCTGTCAAAAACCACATAGCGGAGGCTGATTACTATTACAGGATGTCATTGTGGGCACCCCATCGTCATTGCGAGGCACGACAGTGCCGAAGCAATCTCAAAAGGATTATATGAGGTTGCCACACTAGCGTGACTTAATGGTAATCTTCAAGCTGTCTATTTTACCCACTCCCTTTAATGAAGAGATCAGGCCGGTTATTGTGTTGGTGAAAATTTCCTTGGGGAAGGGGGTGAGGGGAAGTTCATTCCCATTGACGACGAGATTGACATCGCCCCGCGCCAGATAAAGTTCTAGGTCCCGTATGTTTTCAGCTCCTTTCAAGGAAGAGACAGCACCGACTACAGTTTGAGCCAAGAACTGTTCGGCGAAAGGGTTGAGTTTGATAGATACCTTGTTGACCACAAGCTCTGCCCTAAGGTTCTTGTCCATTTTATACCTCCTCGTCTATTCTCAAGCCGGCACTAAAATTCAACCAGCACTTTGCCATCCTCAACCTTAATATTGTACACCGTGAGGGCCTTGGACATATTGAGGGCACTGCCGAGCTTCGACATTAGCCCTCCTTTTAACCAACGCACCACCTGCCCATCACTGATATAAAATTGAGAGCCGTGCAGAGGACAGGTGACTATAGTCCCCTCCAGTTTACCCTGCGATAAATCGCCCTTCATATGGGGGCACTGATTATCAGTGGCATAATACTTATCTCCAACCCTGGTCAGGAGGATTTCGTGCCCCTCTGCGAATACCTTTTTCATTGTTCCGCTTTTCAGTTCTTCTACTTTGGCTACCTCTATAAACTTACTCATGGAACACCCCCCTTTTCATAAATCCTAACTATTAATCGCGTTATTGTCTAATCGGCTAGACTACCTTCCGAAATTTCTCTTTGGGAGCGCCACAAATAGGGCACACATCAGGAAGAACGCCGTCGGAGACATAGCCGCAGACTTGGCAAACATAGTACTCGGTCTCCTCTTCAGCCATCGTATGCGCCAGCGCCTTCTTATAGAGCTTGGCATGCCCCTTCTCCACATCGCGGGAATAACCTAAGACCGTGGCCACGCTCGTATTACTCTCCTCGTTTGCCGCTCTAATGAATTGAGGATAAGTGCTGGCAGCGAGGTTTTCTCTCTCAAAGGCGCTTTCAAGGTTTTCCTGGGTGCCAGATGCAGCGCCCAAAAGGCGGAAGTGGTTGAAGGCATGGACTGCCTCAGCTTCAGCGATAGCACGGAACAACTTCGCCACCTGTGAATAGCCTTCTTGCTCAGCCTTCATGGCAAAAGCCAGGTTCCTCAGATGTGCCTGGGACTCAGCCACGAAACCAGCTTTAAGATTGTTCAGGGTCTTAGTCCCTTTTATCCCTGGTACCTCGTGCGGGACGAGCTTCTCTGCCTCAGCACCACAGACCGGGCAGCGATTAGGTTTGTCAATGCTAAGTTCTACATGATGACAATTAGTGCACTTCCACATATTATTTACCCCTTTTGTAAATTTAGTTTTTCCCCTTAGCCAGGTACTTCTCAGGGTCCCGATCGAAAGCTTTCTTACAGCCGACAGCACAGAAGTAGTATTTCTTTCCTTTATACTCGGAAGTAGCTGCCGCCTTAGTCTCTTGTACCTCCATCTTGCAAACTGGGTCTATGGCCATTGAACACCTCCTTTCCTTAATTGCCAAGCTTAGTTGGCTTGAACCTTCTTAAACGCAATGAGTTGGATACCACAGTGATGGAGCTAGCCGCCATGGCGGCTGCGGCCAGGATAGGATTCAAGAAACCATACTCACCTAGAATGAAATGAAGCCCGGAGGG
>JBEKTM010000130.1:0-3721 GCA_049516035.1 Dehalococcoidia bacterium | reverse complement strand
CTGTGGGCATTCCCGCGGAGGCGATGTCAATTCCAAAATAGTTGAGCGAGTTCACGGCAGTGCTGCCGAGGTACTTGGTAGGGATGCCAGCCATGTTAAATCCAGCAATCCTGCCTCCGATATAGGCGTTGGGCCAAATAGGGGTGAGTCTGTTCTCCTCATACACAAAATCATATGCTTCAGTCACATCTCCACAGGCATAAACATTCTGGTGATTTGTAGCCATATGGTGATCCACTACTATGCCGCGGTTCACTTTTACCTTGGCATCTAGTGCAAGCTCTGAGCGTGGTGATACTCCAATCGCCGCCGCCACCAAATCGCAAGGCATTGCCTCCCCGTTATCCAAGACAACTCCTTCGACCGTCTCTCTTCCAGTGATTTCAACCACGGTATGACCTGTAATGATTTCCACACCGGCTTGTTTAAGAACCTCTTCAGCCATTAAGGATGCCTGTTGGTCGAGGATGGTATTCAATATCCTATCTTTCATTTCCACTACTATTACATCAAGTCCTCGCTTAACTAGAGCTTCGGTTACGCTAATTCCGATGAGTCCGCCGCCAATGACTACTACTTTTCTGGCCTTATCCAAGAATCTGTTAACTGCTTTAGCATCATCAAGGTTGATGAAGGTAAAAACGCCTCTCTTATCACTCCTTTTCATCTGGGGAAAGATGGGTTTCCCTCCTACAGCGAGTAGGAGCTTTCCCCAGACAATCTGCTCGCTGTCTTTTACCCGAGCGACTCGCTGATCTAGCTCTAAGTGTGTCACTTTCTTGCCCGGGAGAAAAATAATATTATTCTGGTCATAGAAGTCGGGGGGACGGAATAATATTCCTTCGAAGGTCCGTTCTCCCGCCAGATATTTTGAAATAAGAGGGCGTGAGTAGGCAGGATAAGGCTCTTCGGAAACGATAGTCAGAGCCCCTTTCTTATCTACTTGACGTATGGCTTCAGCAGCTCCAATGCCGCCAGCCGAATTTCCTATAATTAAGTATCTGGTTTGCATTTTTCTATCTCTTACTTAGCGCTATCTTCAAAAAGTTGGCATACATCTTTAATCCATGCTCACCACTTTTCTCAGGGTGAAACTGAGTTGCGATCAACCTATCCTTGATTACCATGCTGCACATAGGCACACCATAGCTTGTCGTGCCGGCCACAACCGACATGTCTTCAGGCTCGGCATAGAAGCTGTGGACAAAGTAAAAGTTCGCTTCATCTGGTATGTCCTCAAAAACGGGGTGGGTAAACCTTTGTTTCACTTGATTCCAACCTATATGAGGGATTTTAAGTCCTGGGGGCAGCCTTTTTACCTTTCCAGGAATTATCCCCAGGCACTCGTGTCCTCCTCCTTCCTCAGTTCCTGAAAACAGTATCTGTAGCCCTACGCAAATGGCAAAGAGTGACCGTCCTTGTTGTATCAGTTGCCGAATAGCATCGGTCATATCTAATTTCTCCAAGCTATTCATGGTATCAGCAGCGGCACCAACACCAGGGAGGATAACCGCCGCAGCATCAAGCACTTCGCCGGGGTCGCTTGTTACTCTCGGGTGGTAGCCCAATTTCTTAATGGCGTTAGCGACACTACGCAAATTTCCTGCACCGTAGTCGATTATGGCGATTACTTTATCCATGTCAGCCCTTTTCCTTATCTGAGCCCAATACAAGTGCTTCATTAGGACAGTTAATTACACAGGCAGGTATCTCCCGCCCGGGACAAAGGTCGCACTTAATAACAGTTTTGCTATTCAGGTCACGACTAAGTGCCCCGTAAGGGCAGGCTACTATGCACGTCCAACAGCCAATACACTTTTCCATATCAACGGTAACCTTGTCACTTGTAGGCTCTTTATGCATCGCGCCTGTAAGACAAGAATAAACACACCAGGGCTCAGCGCACTGGCGACATTGAATCGGAAAAGAAACCTCTACATTCCTCTCCACACGCACACGAGGCAAAGGACGCGGAGTCTCTCTTTTAAATGCTTTGATTGGGTCCTTAGATTGAGAGTGCTCCACTCGGCAATAAACTTCGCACAGTCCACAACCAATGCAGACTTCTTCCTTAACATATACTCTTCTCATGTTCTAAATCCCTCTTAATCATGTAGCATACATCGGTAACCGTTTACCTACATTATCTTAGCAACATAGAATTATTTTGTCAACATGTAATAAACATTTAACCTGTCTGTAATATTCTGGAAACATGGAAATTTTATGCTTTGGTTAAAAATGAGCATGAATATAAACCAAATCATAGAGCTATGGAGGGGCTTATCACCCCGTTTGGCTAGAGCTGTCCCAAGTCAAGAGCTTCTCGAGGATGAATATGCTCATAAAAAAGAAAGCGATGAAGATAGCGAAGACAAAACGGTTGCCCCCATTGGAAGCCGTCATAAAGAAGACGATGTTTAGAAAGGGTATTTCAAATGCCTATTGATACCGGTAACACTGCCTGGTTGTTAATATCCACGGCGCTAGTGTGGCTTATGACGCCGGGATTAGCCCTATTCTATGGTGGCATGGTGAGAAGGAAAAACCTTCTTGCCACTATGATGATGAGCTTCGCCATCATTGCTATAGTATCTGTTCTCTGGGTGCTTTACGGCTATAGTTTAAGCTTCGGCCCGGACAAAAGTGGCATCATCGGGGGACTCGACTGGCTCGGCCTTAAAAATGTAGGACAAGCCCCATCATCCGTGTATGCCACCACTGTTCCTCATCTGGCTTTCATGGCATTTCAGGCCATGTTTGCCATAATCACCGTAGCTTTAATCACTGGGGCAGTAGTCGAGCGAATGAAATTTAGTGCCCTGCTTATCTTTTCCGCCTTATGGTTGACTCTGGTCTACTGCCCGGTGGCACACTGGGTATGGGGTTCCGGCGGCTGGCTGGCTAAACTGGGGACTCTTGACTTTGCGGGCGGCACCGTAGTTCATATATCGGCTGGTGTTTCGGCATTGGCTCTAGCTCTGGTGCTGGGACCACGTAAGGGATTCAAGGTAAGGGAGCCCATGGAACCGAACAACATACCTATGGTGGTGCTTGGCGCAGCTCTCCTTTGGTTTGGCTGGTTCGGTTTTAATGCCGGCAGTGCCCTTACCTCCGGCGGCTTGGCGTCTAGTGCCTTCGTCGCTACTAATACTTCAGCAGCGGCTGCGGCTATTACGTGGATGATGCTGAGCTGGATTTACCGGCGTCCTTCCGTTCTGGGTGCTGCTACCGGAGCCGTTGTAGGTCTGGTAGCAATTACTCCCGCCGCCGGTTTTGTGTCACCGGTGATGGGGATACCAATAGGTGTTGGGGCGGGGGTGGTCTGCTACTACGCTATGCTTCTCAGAGCGAAGAAGATGGGGGTTGATGAATCACTGGATGTTTGGGCGTGCCATGGTATCGGTGGCACCTGGGGCGCATTAGCCACGGGTATCTTTGCCAGCGTCGCCGTTAATCCGGCTGGTGCCAATGGGCTGATTTTCGGCAATGCCATGCAGCTTGCCAAGCAACTCCTGGCGGTAGCAGTCGTCTGGGGCTTTGCCTTCGGAGTCACCTGGGTTTTAGGAAAGATAGTTGATGTTACTATAGGGTTGAGAGTCAGCGCCACAGAGGAAACGGTGGGGCTGGATATTTCACAACATGGTGAAAGGGCTTACGGAGGTATGCTGCGATGAAGTTGATAGAGGCGATTATCCGCCAGGAGAAGTTGGATGTCGTG
>JBEKTM010000129.1:0-3744 GCA_049516035.1 Dehalococcoidia bacterium | reverse complement strand
TGGAAGCTATCTAAAAATTACTATGGTTTCCCCGGCGGGCATATTAGAAAATACAAGACTCGGGAGCTTCTCAAACTTGTGGATACTGCAGGCTTATCCGTCTATAGTATTCGCCACAAACATGCCCTTCACTCTTTCTACTGGATGCTTCGCTGTGTTTTCGGGATCAAAAAGGAAAAAACCCTGATTCCCTCGATTTATAACAGGTTCTTAGAATGGGATTTACGCACTAACCATAAAGTCTTCCGTTGGGTGGAAGGCCTGTTAAATCACTTCTGCCCCAAGAGTGTCGCTATCTACGCCAGGAAAAAAGAAGGGGTAACTATCCAATTGCCCCAGTTTTCAAGACGCGAATTAGCTAGCTAATTAATCCCAAAAAGCCTTCCCGTCCTTAGGTTAAGTAAAATAGAGAATCAGCGCTATCACTCCACACAATATCAAGAAAATGCCCACCAGATAATTAAGGATTTTAGGAAAAATCATTACGATGATACCGAAGATAAGGGCAATGATTCCTCCAATCAGACCTAGATGACTCGGTAGTGTAATAGGCATGAATGATCACCTCCTGTAATTGAATTACCTCTAGTACGATATGAAAACAAGTATTTCGTCAATAGGTAAGTTTCTTATTGTTATCAATTGAGCTTTGTTCCGTATAATCGGGACAGACTTGAACTGGGCTGTGCCTCCGAGTAAAATAACAAATACCATGATGGATTTTGAGCACATTAAGAAAATATCCAGGACATCCCTGTCTAAAATAGTGCTTTTGATAATAGATGGCGTAGGCGGTCTACCTCATCCCAAAACCGGTAAAACAGAACTGGAGTCAGCCAGAAAGCCCAACCTAAATCGCATAGCCAAGGACTCTCTCTGCGGGCTTATTGACCCTGTTGGCCCGGGAATCACGCCGGGTAGTGCTCCGGGGCACCTGGCGATCTTTGGTTACGACCCCGTCAAATATAATGTCGGGCGGGGAGTCGTGGAAGCTCTGGGAATAGACTTAGAACTAAAACCAGACGATATCGCAGCCCGGGGTAACTTCTCCACAGTTGATGACAAGGAAATTATTACCGATAGGAGGGCAGGACGGATTTCCACAGAGAAAAATACCGAGTTATGCCGCTTATTGAATAATATCACCATAGATGGTGCTGAGATTTCTGTGCTGCCGGTGAAAGAACATAGATTTGTGCTCATCCTTCGAGGCAAAGCCTTATCGCCTGAGTTAGCAGATTCTGACCCTCAGCAAGCAGGATTGGCTCCCAAAAAGATAGAGGCATTATCGCCGCAGGCACAGAGAACCGCAGAAATTGTCAACGAATTTGTGTCACAAGCAAGAAGCCGACTACAGCATGAACCTTCCGCCAACATGGTGCTTCTGCGTGGCTTCTCCCGTCGCCCCGATATCCCATCCATTCCCGAAATCTATAAATTAAAACCGGCAGCCATCGCTACGTATCCTATGTATCGGGGGCTGGCCAGGCTGGTAGGGATGCAGATATTGCCAGGCGGGGAAAGCATAACCGAACAACTGAACAACCTGCGCCGCTACTACGCCGATTATGATTTCTTCTTCATTCATTTTAAGACCACCGATGCCAGAGGGGAGGACGGCGACTTCCAGGCTAAAGTCCAGGCCATTGAGGAACTTGATAATGCTCTCCCCAGCTTACTCAGCTTAGACCCTGAAGTTCTGATTATTACTGGAGACCACTCTACCCCCGCAACCTTAGCCGCGCATAGCTGGCATTCAGTCCCTTTCATGCTGAAGTCCAAATGGTGCCGCCCCGATAATGTCGCCGAGTTTTCGGAACAAGCCTGCCTGGGTGGTGGTATGGGGCGTTTCCCGGCTACGGAAATCATGCCCCTAGCTATGGCTAATGCTTTAAAATTGGATAAATTTGGCGCCTAACCAAGAGAAAATACCAAGCACGAAATCCGAAATCCCAAATAAATACAAAGCACCAATGACCAAAATTCAAAACAAAATGAGTTTGGTATTTAGATTCGGAATTTTGGATTTGTTTAGGATTTAGAGATTAGAAGTTAGAATTTATCCGTCTCGGGTGGCCCCTCTTCCACTAAACCAACTTGTTGCAGTGCTTCAAAAAGGCGGGCAGCTCTAGGATAGCCAATACGAAGACGGCGCTGTAAGAAAGAGGTGGAGACATGTTTATATTCCTGTGCCAGACGCTTGGCTTCTTCCAAAAGAGGGTCGGGAGGAGCAGCTATTTGGGCACCTAAAGTTCGCTCAGCCACCTCATCAAAGTCAACAGAGCTCACCGTAATCTGCCGCTGGTTCCCCCAGAAATACACCAATCTCTCGATCTCAGCATCAGAAACAAAGCTTCCTTGAAGACGCTTAGGCTTGCTAGCTTCAGTAGGCATGTAGAGCATATCTCCTCTACCTAGCAATTTCTCAGCACCTACCATGTCCAGTATAGTCCGGGAATCTACCTGAGAAGTAACGGCGAAACTAATACGCGTAGGGAAGTTAGCTTTAATAAGTCCGGTAACCACATCTACTGAAGGGCGTTGTGTAGCTACAACGAGATGGATGCCTGTAGCGCGCGACAATTGAGCTAACCGACAAAGCGTATGTTCCACCTCATCGGAAGCTGTCATCATTAAATCAGCCAGTTCGTCAATGAGGAGCACTAAATAGGGCAACCCCTCTCCAGGTGCGCGGTCTTTGTTATAACCTTCAATATTGCGCGCCCCCGCCTTGGCAAACTGCCGATATCGACTGTCCATCTCTTGATTAAGCCATCTTAAAGCCTTTATCGCCTTATCAGTATCCACAACCACAGGGGCAAGTAGCTGGGGCACCCCATTAAAAGTCACCAGCTCCACCCTCTTGGGGTCAATCATGATGAACCGAACATCGTCGGGGCTGTTGTGCAAAAGCAAGCAACAAATAATAGAGTTAAGACAAACAGTTTTACCACTGCCGGTAGCTCCAGCGATAAGTAAATGCGGCATCCTGGTTAGGTCGGCTGCCACCGCCTCACCACCAGCACCTTTACCCAAAGCGATAGTTAGCTTGGAGCGGGCTCTAATCTTTTGAAAAGCAGCGCTCTCTATGGCACCGCGCAGGGCAACTGAGCCGAACACAGTGTTAGGAACCTCAATGCCCACTACCGGTGCCCCAGGCACGGGAGCCTCAATCCTGATGCTGGGCGCAGCCAGGGCTAAAGCTAAATCATTAGCCAAAGAGGTAATGCGGTCTACCCTTACCCTGGTTCGGGATACTTCTTCCACCTTCGTTTCATAGCTACCATCCCTCCCCTTTTCTCTTATTTCCTTATATTTCTTGTCCCAACCAGGCTCGACACCAAACTGTGTCACGGTAGGGCCTATGTTTATCTGCACAACCTTGGTCTCTACGCCATAACTTGCCAGAGCTTCCTCAATCAATCGGGCTCGTTGGTCAATGGCATCCTTGTCCAATTTCATCTCAACTGGCTTATCCAGGATATCAATCGGTGGAAGATGCCATCCTCCGGGGGTGAGAATCGGTTCGTGTTCTGATTGCCACACGGGAGGAGATGGAGCAGGCTTTGCCTCCTCTTCACTGACTGCCTCTGCTTCAGGAGAGGCAGCTTTAGCAGGAGCTCTTCTTCGCGAAATCTTACTCGAACGGAGTTGGAGACTTTTGGTCAAGAGACGCCAGCCATTCTTAACAGCGTTCCAAAACTGTCGAGGGATGATGAAAATAATGCCGAGCAATGCAAGCCC
>JBEKTM010000128.1:0-3950 GCA_049516035.1 Dehalococcoidia bacterium | reverse complement strand
GCTGCCCCGTTCCCATAGTCATCGCGGGTGGGCCCAAAGTAGATAAAGGATACGAAGTACTTCAATTTGTTTATGCCGGCATCCAGAAAGGCGCCATAGGTGTGAATCTGGGTAGAAACATCTGGCAAGATGAACACCCCGTGGCCATGATAAAAGCCATCCGTGCCATTATCCATGGAAATGCCACTGCTGAGCAGGCCCAGAAGTTATACGATGATGCGAAGGGCGGGAAGGCATAGCATCTGTGTCCACAGGGGAGTATGCTCAGGGATTAAAGAAATTCCAAATCCTAAGCACCAAATACTAAACAAATTCTAATTTACAAATTTCAAAACCGTATGGTCTGTGGAAAGGAAATGCCATGCGCGTAGCTATGTATTACAATAACCAGGATGTGCGGCTGGAGGAGATGACTGTGCCGCAGATTGACCCCGGCGAGGTGTTGATGCGGGTGGAGGCCAGCGGCATCTGTGGCACCGATTTGCTGGAATGGTATCGCCGGCACAAAGCACCTTTAATCTTAGGGCATGAAGTTGCCGGCGTGATTGCGGCTGTGGGGAAGGGGGTGAAACATTATAAGGTGGGTGAGCGGATTTGTGCCGCTCATCATGTCCCCTGCAACACATGCCACTATTGTCTTAGTGGACACCACACTGTTTGCGATACTTTACGTCAGACGAACTTCGACCCCGGCGGCTTTGCCGAATATGTGCGGCTGCCGCGCATCAATGTTGACCAGGGCATATTCCCCTTACCTGACGGAGTGTCTTTTGAGGAGGCGACTTTTGTTGAGCCGATGGCTTGTGTTCTGCGCGGGCAAAGATTAGCCCGTCTCCAGCCAAGGCAAAGCGTGCTTGTTATCGGCAGCGGCGTGGCCGGGCTGCTCCATATACAACTGGCCCGGACTTCAGGTGCCGGTTACATCATGGCGACGGACGTCGTTGATTACCGCCTGGAGGCAGCGCGAAAATTTGGAGCCGATATTGCCATTCACGCTAAGGAATATACCACGGCCTATCTACGTAGGGCAGCCAACGGTCGTCTCGCTGACCTTGTGGTGATATGCAGTGGGGCAACATCAGCGATAGCTCAGGCATTGGAGTCAGTGGAGAGGGGAGGCACTGTTCTCTTCTTTGCCCCCACGGAGCCGGGCGTTAGCATTCCGATATCGGTGAATGACCTGTTCTGGCGTAATGAGATAACACTCACCAGCTCTTATGGCGGCAGCCCTGCCGATTATGCCACGGCACTGGAACTGATACAGGTTGGCAAGATATGTGTACGTGAGATGATTACGCATCGGCTGGGGCTGGCGGAAACAGGCCTGGGATTCCAGCTTGTCGCCCGGGCTCAAGACTCTCTAAAAGTTATTATCGAGCCGCAGAGGTAGATAGCGGCTGCCTTATGAGCAGGCAAGAATATCAAATAGCAAACTGACGCTTTGGGTAGCGTGTGAATTAGGGTATCAATTCGAAGCTTAAGGCATCTTAACAATAAACAATAAGACACGGTCTATTGCTTTATGCTTCGCCGGGCAGAGGAGATGTCCCTCAACCGTTGCGCCTGGGTGAGCAATTTCTTCCTCAGCCTGATATTCTCAGGTGTCACTTCAACCAGTTCATCCTTATTGATAAAATCAATAGCTTGTTCCAAGCTCAGCTTCACGGGAGGAGTGAGCTTTATAGCAATGTCGGACGTAGACGACCGTATATTGGTCTTCTTCTTTTCTTTGCACACGTTGATGGCTATGTCCCGTGGCCGTGAATTCATCCCCACTATCATACCTTCATAGACCAGCGTGCCTGGTTCAATGAAGGTGAGTCCCCGCCCCTGGGCATTATTAAGGCCATAGGTGACAGCTGTGCCCTGCTCCGATGCTACCAGAACACCGCTGCGAGTCGAGACTATGGCTTTCCGCCAGGCTTCATAGCCAAGAAAAATGGTATTCATGATGCCTTCACCACGGGTGGCAGTAAGAAAAGCACTACGGAAACCAATGAGTCCTCTTGTAGGTATATGGAATTCCAGATGTACGTTATCATGGCCATCGTTGTTCATATCAGTAAGCTGAGCTTGGCGCTTGCTCAGCGTCTCGGTTAGAATTCCAACGTATTCCTCTTTGGTATCAAGAATAAGAGCCTCCACGGGTTCCACAAGGTTGCCGTCAACTACTTTGGTAATAGCTTCTGGCCTGGAGGCCTCGAATTCGTAGCCCTCGCGGCGCATGGTCTCAATCAGAATAGCCAGATGCAGTTCTCCTCTACCTTTTACCAGGAAGGTGTCCGGGCTATCTGTATCTTGTACCCTGAGGCTGAGATTAGTTTCCAGTTCCTTGTAGAGTCGTGCCCTTAACTGGCGCGTGGTGCTGAAGCGCCCCTCGCGGCCAGCGAACGGTGAGGTGTTTACTCCGAAGGTCATTTCCACCGTTGGTTCGCCAACTTCTATGCGTGGTAGAGCTTCAGGCTGCTCCGGGCTGGCAATGGTATCTCCAATGCTGACTTTTTCGAGGCCGGTCACAGCTACTATATCACCCGCCTCCGCCTCTGCTACCTCCAGGCGTTTGAGACCGAGATATGTAAGTACTTCACTAATCTCATAATGACTTAGGCTCCCATCAGCACCTAGACAGACTACGGGGTCGTGGGCGGCAACCTTGCCTCTCCAGATTCTACCAATAGCTATTTTGCCTTTGTGGCTGTCATAGTCCAGGTTAGAAACTAGCATTTGAAATGGTCCACTTTCAATTTGCGGTGGTGGTACTGCTTCTAAAATGCATTCGAAGAGAGGAGTGATGTCTTTGCCTTCAATACCTAGCTCGCTTACGGCTGTACCTTCTGTGGCACTGGCATATACTACCGGGAAGTCAAGCTGGTCAGCACTGGTAGCTAATTTCAAGAATAGGTCCTCGGTGAGCTTAAGCACCTCTGCTATCCGCGAATTCTGTCTGTCTATTTTATTGATAACCACAATGGGCTTTAGACCCTTTTCCAGAGCTTGGCGAAGCACAAACTTGGTCTGGGGCATGGGACCTTCTATAGAATCCACCAGAAGCAGGCAACCGTCAGCCATATTTATGACGCGCTCCACCTCACCGCTGAAATCAGCATGTCCGGGGGTATCGATGATATTAATCTTGACTCCCCGGTAAATCACGGCGGTATTCTTAGCCATAATGGTAATGCCTTTTTCACGCTCTAACGCGTTCTGGTCCATTATTAACTCGCCTACTTTTTGGCTATCCCGGAAGACCTTGCTTTGTTTAAGCATGGCATCTACCAGAGTAGTCTTACCATGGTCAACGTGGGCAATAATAGCTATATTCCTTATGTCGTTGCGATAATTCATAGATATTAGCGAAATCTTGCCTCTATCCGGTCCTGTTTATGGTCCATACCCGTTACTGCGACTCTGTTATCTTCAGTCTCCTATGAGCAGGCCAGCGTTTTTGTGGCATTAGTCAGGCTTGTATTAGTGTAGCACCTTTGTTCGGAAGCGGCGAAGGTAAACGTAATTGCGAAGACGCCACATTCTATAAAAATACACGGGCCAGGTATCCCCGGCCCGTGTATGTCCATGGTCAAACCGGCATTTGGTAGGCGCAAAAGGCACTTTGGTCTCTTTGCCGCACTGGGCGCATGTGGCAGGAAACATTTGGCGTGGGAGCCCCCCGTAGCTGCTACCACGACTTCCATTCCGCTCTGTCTTTCTTGCCTGTCGGCACGAAGGACAGCGCTTGGGCTCATTAGTATAGCCCTTGGATTGAAAGAACTCTTGGTCCTCAGCGGTGAAGCTGAAGTCAGACCCACAATCGGCACACTGGAGCGTTTTGTTTTCAAAACCCATTGGATGACCTCCTTTTTCAAAAATTTTAGTTAGAGCCTGGGTCACCCAATACTTGATATGAATCTGGCAGAATCCTAAGAAGCTTGTAATAACCTAAACCTGAACTA
>JBEKTM010000127.1:0-3866 GCA_049516035.1 Dehalococcoidia bacterium | reverse complement strand
GGTAAGCTGGGGGAGAAAGTAGCCCAGAAATTCCTTAAAAAGCGGGGCTACCGCATTCGCGAGACGGGTTTTCGTTGCCATCACGGAGAGATTGATATCATTGCTCAGAAGAAGGACTGGCTGGTTTTTGTCGAGGTCCGCACCAAGAGTAATTTGGATTTCGGCACTCCTGAGGAGTCCATAACACAGGCTAAAAAAGAGAGACTCATCGCCTCAGCCCTGACCTATACTAATACACACCAAAACCTCCCCCCTCTATGGCGCATAGACGTCGTAGCCATAGAACTCGATGATAAAGGGAAAACCAAGCGCATCGAACTCATCGAAAACGCCATCGAGCAAGATTCTCATTTTAATTGCTAGCTCTTATTAGCCTCATTTCTATAATTGGCTGATTTACCAAGTTGTCATTGCGAGCACCTGAAAGGTGCGTGGCAATCCCATCACCCTCCACGAGATTGCTTCGTCGCCTACGGCTTCTCGCAATGACAGCTGGGGAAGAGATTGCAGAGCCTGTTCCGAAGCGTAAGCGAGGAATATCGTTCCTTGCAATGACAGAGGAGATGAACCCAATGAGTTGGGCTTCTATTTAGCTGCTCTGGATGCGGCGTCCTTGAGTTGTCCCGGGAACAATGGCTCGTGTCTTACGTCTACCGGTATGGGGTATCGAATGCCGGTTTGGTGGGTGGCTTCAAGCCCTCTTATAACCGAGTCAAGCCAGTTTGCCGGTATAGTGAAGACCATCTCATTATCCTGCACCATCGCCCACACCCTATCGCCATTTCCCGGGAGCACTACCTTGGGCTCCATAGTCTTGAATGTTTGCAGGACTCCTTCAGTGCAGGTCCCGCCCCGGCCGCTGAACATAGACTGCACGCTGACACCTGTTTCCTGGGTGGCTCCGTGCACCAGCCGCATCACCTGAGCGGGATTGCAGAATACCATGACCAAATCCGGGTCGATTTTTGTTCTTTCCAGAGGAGAGAAAACCACGCCGGCATACTTGCCCTTGCTTAGCTTGACCTGCTCGACAGCCTCCATTGTGGTTTTGGCCGCATTTTCGTTAGCTGCGTATTTCATTACCTGCAGGAAATCGGTCAGGGCTTTCTTGGCCCCAGATTCAGGCTCGCTCCATCCATAGGTATAGGCGGCAATCAGACAGGCGTTGTCATCAGCCGTCATTCCCACTGTCCAGCCGTACTTGCGAGCCATAGTCATACCGATGCAGAGATTGGTCTTGAATCCCATGTCCCTGGAAGGACGGCGGGTCTTTTCCGGGAATTCGTCAACGCTTTTAACCAGCTTAACGGCGAGAGGGAAGGTCAAGGGTCTTATGAGTCTGTTCAATGCTTCCGCTTTTTTGGTCCAGTCTGTCATGATGTCACCTCCAGCTATAATTTATTGAGAGCAACAGTTTATAGTACACCGCCCATAAGCGGTGCCTATGTTACTTTCAAATAGGGCTCTAATACTTCAGGAATTAATACTGTGCCATCAGCTTGCTGATAGTTTTCCAGCACAGCGATAAGGACTCGTGGCAGAGCCAGTCCCGAGCCATTGAGCGTGTGAACAAACTCCGATTTGGCGCCCGGCTCAGGGCGATAGCGGATATTAGCTCGCCTGGCTTGAAAATCACTGCAATTGCTGCAAGAACTGACCTCGAGCCATTCCGCACAGCCTGAAGCCCACATTTCAATATCATATGTTTTGCAGGCAGCAAAGCCGATTTCTCCAGTACATAACTGCACCACGCGGTAAGGTATGACCAGCTTCCGACATATATCCTCAGCATCGGCGACCAGTTTCTCCAGCTCTTCGTCAGAATTCTCAGGGGCGGTAACCTTGTACAGCTCCACCTTATCAAACTGGTGCCCCCGCTTGATGCCTCTGATATCTTTGCCAGCAGACATCTTCTCCCGGCGGAAGCAGGGAGTATAGGCAACATAATGAAGAGGTAAGCTATCGGCACTTAATATCTCATCACGGTGCAGGTTGGTCAACGGCACCTCCGCCGTGGGTATAAACCAGAAGTCATCTTCTTCGTCGTGATACAAGTTATCGCCGAACTTGGGTAAATTTCCGGAGCCGACCATACACTCTCTCTTCACCATAAAAGGAGGATAGATTTCTTTATAGCCATGCTCGTTGACATGGACATTGAGCATGAATGAGATAAGCGCTCGCTGAAGATGTGCCCCCAGCCCTTTGAGAACATAAAACCTGGTCCCTGAGAGCTTCACACCCTGCTGGAAATCTATCATGCCCAACTTCTCCCCTAACTCCCAGTGAGGCAAGGGCTTGAAGGGAAATTCCCCTGGTTTGCCCCAGGTCCGCACTACCACATTATCATCTGCGCCTTTCCCTAAAGGTACGCTGGGGTGGGGGATATTGGGTAACTCCAACAGCAAGGAATCAAGGTTAGTCTTAGCTTCTTTGGTCTGTTGCTGCAAGGAAGATATCTGCTCGCCCAATTGACGCATCTGGGCGATGAGCTGAGGTGGCCTTTCCTGACTCCTGCTCAGTTGTTTGCTGGCTTCGTTATGTTTGGCACGGAGTTCCTCAGTTTGACGAAGCAAGCTGCGATAACGGCTGTCAATCCCAAGGATTCTATCGAAAGCCACGATAGAATCAAGGCCATAGCCTCTTTTCTCCAGAGCCTGGCGAACAAGCTCAGGTTTTTCACGAATCAACTTAATATCAAGCATCTTCAAGCCCTAAAGTAGTCAATAGCCACCTCCCCCCTACCGGCTACCGGCTACTGGCTATTGACTTCTGAATTCTTCTCCATCTTATGATTTGCCTTGTCATTTTGCGTTTTACTCTTTTGTCTTCAGTTGGGGGAAAAGTATCACTTCCCGAATAGACTGCTGTCCGGTAAGCAGCATCACCAGGCGGTCAATGCCTATCCCCAGGCCACCAGTAGGTGGCATCCCATACTCCAAAGCCTGCAGAAAATCTTCGTCGGCGATTTCCACTTCCTCATCGGCAACCCGTTCCTGTAGTTGCTGGCGAAACCTTTCTCTTTGCTCCAGAGGGTCATTAAGCTCGGTGAAGGCATTGGCAACCTCCATACCATTCACAAAGCCCTCAAATCTCTCCACCAACTGGTCATCACCCCTCTTCCTCTTGGCCAGAGGTGACATTTCCACAGGGTAATCCAGAAGGAAAGTCGGCTGAAAAAGGTTTGGTTCGACAAAGGTAGAAATCAATTCTTCTATCAGCCTGCCCTTCCCTTTAGTGGGATCAACATCCATGTCCAGCTCTGCCATCCGCGTCCTCAGTGAAGCGGCATCGGGATAAGCTTCAAAATCAACGCCACAAGAATTTTTTATTGCCTCACGCAGGTAAAGTCTTTGCCAGGGCAGACTAAGGTCAATGGTTTGGCCATTGCAAACAAGCTTGGTATTACCCAGAACTTCCTTTGCTGTATGCATGAACATTCCCTCAACCAATTTCATCATGTCATTGTAATCTTTATAAGCTTCATAGCACTCAAGCAGGGTGAATTCCGGGTTATGTTCAACAGAAATGCCTTCATTGCGAAAGACACGCCCTATCTCGTAAACTTTGTCAAAGCCGCCTACCACCAGTCTCTTGAGGTGGAGCTCCAAGGCAATTCGCAGATAGAGGTCTTCATCAAGGGTATGGTGATGGGTGACAAAGGGGCGTGCCAGTGCTCCGCCGGCATGGGGCTGAAGCACAGGAGTTTCTACCTCCATAAACCCTTGTTTGTCGAGAAAATTTCTTATGGCAGTGATGATCTTGCTACGCAAAATAAAAATGTTTTTATTCTCTTCGTTGGAAATGAGGTCGAGATATCTCTGTCGATAGCGTTTTTCTACATCAGCCAGCCCATGCCACTTCTC
>JBEKTM010000126.1:0-6663 GCA_049516035.1 Dehalococcoidia bacterium | reverse complement strand
TATACGTATACGTACTTGATTTTTAGTTAACCAATAATATAATATACTTACAGGAATGTCAAGTCCCCTCGGTTCACCAGATAAGGTTCGATCACAATAATATTTTTATTAATATACATAAATTACTCGAATTTACTAATAAGGCATGATAGTTAGTGAGGCCAATTGTTTATGGAACAACAAAAATCTAAAATGACCAAAGAACAAAAGCGTGATCAGAGGTTACAACGATGGCTTTCACCGCCAGGGGTAACTTTTCGTAATGCTAGAGCCGAAAAGACTTATAAGGAGAGGGTCACCCGGTTCATGAAGGCGTTTTTGTGTATGGAACCAGATCGTGTTCCGGTAATGGTACCCGCGGGCAACTTTCCCATTCGCTATTCCGGGTTGAGCCTCAAACAACTCATGTATGACCATAAGCTCATTCAACCTACCTGGAATAGATTTATGAACGATTTTTATGATGATATGGATGATTTTCTCGGACCGGCAGGCATTAGTTGTGGGCGGATGTTCGACATTTTGGATTATAAATCATTTAAGTGGCCTGGGCATGGCCTGCCTGAAGATGCGGGATACCAACAATACGTAGAAACAATCTTAATGCATGAAGATGAATATGATGCTTTGCTAAAGGACCCTTCCGATTTTGGGTTCAGAGTATTGACACCACGGGTCGTGGGTGCCCTGGAGGTATTGAAGGATTTCCCTCCACTTAGTTCGTTGATGGGTATGCCTATAATGCTTGCTTATCCTTTTACCAGACCGGAAGTGCGGACAGCGTTTAAAAAATTGATAGAAGCCGGTGAAGAGTTAGAAAAGTTCCAGGTACAGCTTATGACCGTTAACAGAGACGCAGTTGCGGCTGGATTTCCGATGAGTATGGGTGGCCTCGCCCTTGCCCCCTTTGACATGATCGCCGATCATCTACGAGGGACGCAGGGGAGCTCCATAGACATGTATCGCCACCCAGAGAAACTCTTGGAAGCTACTGATATGATTCTTGAACAGATGGTACAGCGTACTATCGACAGTGTTAACGCAATGGGTGTTTTTACCGTGAATTTCCCCTTACATAAGGGAGATGATACCTTCATGTCTAATAAACAGTTTGAAAAATTCTATTGGCCGAGTCTGAAAAAATTGATCCTTGCACTTATCGACGAAGGTATCATGGTTTCGCTATTTTGTGAGGGTCGCTACAATAATAGATTAGAGTATATCGGGGATTTCCCCAAAGGCTGGGTAACCTGGCAGTTTGACCAGACTGACATGGCTAAAGCTAAACGGATGATCGGAGAAAATTGCTGTATCGTTGGTAACGTGCCGTCTTCTTTGTTAGCTTTCGGGGCGGTTAAAGATGTCAAAGAGTATTGCCGTAAACTTATCGAAACTTGTGCTCCCGGCGGTGGCTATGTGCTAACCGGCGGCACTGCGGTCACAGAAGCTAAATCTGAAAATCTTCGCGCCTTTATGGAGGTGGCGAGGGAATATGGTGTTTATCATTAATTAATCAAACAAATAATGCACAAACAATGGCTTTTGCCTTGTTAAATAAAAGCTTATTCAAGAAGGGGTGAAAAAATTGAAAGAAAAAGTCTCATTAGTGTGTTTAAACCCTCAAGGTGTGGTTGAAGTTCCGGCGCCTTCGGGGCTCATCAACCCTCGCGTAAAGGATCTGGCAGGCAAGAAGATCGGAATAATATGGGATGGTAAGAAAGGTGGGGATAATTTCTGTATCGCAGTCGAGGAACTGCTGAAAGAAAGATATCCAACAGCGACGACCATTCGGCTTGTCTGGGGAGATGCCGAGGCGGCGGAGAAGGCAAAGAAAGAAATGGATACATTTATCTACGGCGTCGGCGATAACGGGATGGGAGGATGGATTCAGTGCCGGCAGGTAATTGCTTTAGAAAGACTCGGTATACCCGGCGTTTTCGTGATCGGTGAGAACGCTATTCACACTTCTAAAATGTCGGCCGATGACGCGGGAATGCCGGCAGTGCGTATCGTAAGTCTGCCTTCCATAGATTATTACCCGAACCGGTTGTCCGTGGAAAGGATTAGACCTGTTGCAAAAGCGACTATTGACCTCATTATCGACGCCCTAACCCAGCCCCTGGCACCGGAGGAGAAAAACCCGGAGCTAAAGGCCCCAAAAAAGACTGCCGAAACAGTTAAGGTCACTGCGGAGAGTTATGAGTCTGCCCTTGAGGTATTTAACCAGTTGTACCTTGACAACCACTGGGGCGATGGGTTGCCCCTGATACCTCCCACGGAACAGGCCGTTAAGTGGATGCTAACAGGGACCAGGCGTTCTCCCGCCGAAGTTATAGGCCGGGTACCTTATCGAAACGGTATCGCCACTGTTGAAAAGATAGCTATTAACGCGGTGATGGCGGGGGCAAAGCCTGAGTATCTGCCCGTGATAATTGCAGCCATGGAATGCCTGACTGAAGAGAGTACTTACACTCACATGATGAGTTCGGAAGGTTCATTTACTCTTATGATAATGGTAAGCGGGCCTATTGCCAAGGAAATTAACATGAATTCCGGCGTAGGCTTATTAGGTCACGGCTGGCGAGCTAACAATACCATCGGCCGCGCCGTAAGATTGAACCTTATCAATATTGGTTACCTATGGCCAGGAGAGATCGATATGGCACTTATCGGCCGCCCGTCATCGCATACTTTCTACACTTTCGCCGAAAATATAGAGCAAAGCCCCTGGGAAACGTTTAACGTGGGTCTGGGATATCAACCGGAAGACAGTTGCGTGACGGTGTCCACGGTCATGGGTGGTATAGGCATGAAGATATATGGTGGAGGAGTGGTCGAGCCTTGGGATGTAAAGTCAGTACTTAACGATATAGTAAAAGACGTGGCTCGTGACCGCGGCACGTTTGCTCAATATAAACTTGGGGTGGCTAACCCCGCTGCTCACCTCAGAAAACACATAATTGTAATTCATCCCGAATTGGCTATCATGTTGCAACCTCTCGGTTATCATAGCAAGCAAAGCCTACGAGATTACATCTACGAGAGCACAAAGGTACCGTACGAAGAGCTCAGCGTACAGGAAATACAGGGTATACATGACAGGATTAACACCAAACCTCCCGATATAGACATATTCTATCCACACGATGCCATTCCTAAGGACCGCTTACCGGTGATTAAAGAATCCCTCAAACCAGGAGGAAAGGTCCCTGTCGTAAACCCGGAAGACATTCATATCATCGTGTCCGGTAGTATACCGGGTTATTCTTTTGGAATGTCATATTTCCGTACGGCACACATGACAAAGGTGATAAGAGGGGCCACATTGACCGAATCAGGCCGCTAAAACAAGCTACGGATTTTTTATTAAGCAGGTGTATGATATGCAGATTGTCAGAACCGATAAAGGCTACGTTTCAGGTACTCTAATTGGTGAGCCGGGGAAAGAAGTATCTATCTTCCGTGGAATCCCGTATGCAGCTCCTCCGGTGGGAGATCTCCGCTGGAAACCACCGCAGCCTGTTGTGCCCTGGGAAGGCATCCGGGAATGCACGCAATTCAGTGCCATTTCGCCACAGATTGATATCCTAGGCATGTCTTCGGGGCTTCCTCTAAGCGAAGATTGCCTCTACCTCAATGTTGTTACCCCGGCCCGGCGGCCGGACGAGAAACTCCCCGTCATGGTCTGGATGCATGGCGGAGGATACACGATGGGATGTGGTAATGATAGAATATGGAACAACTACCGCCTGCCTCAATATGGCGTAGTGGTTGTTACTCTGAATCACAGGCTTGGGACCCAGACAACGTCACTATTTTTGGTGAATCAGGTGGCGGGGCCAAGGTGTCCATTATGATGTCGTCACCTCTTGCAAAGGGGCTATTCCACCGAGCTATCTGCGAAAGCGGCACGGCTCTGGCTATCTTACTCAGCAAACCGCTGGCGGATATCGAAAAGAGTGGAAAAGAGCTTTTTGAAAGGCTGGGGATAGACTTGGTGCTTGATTCACTGTCGCAAGCCCGCGAAATACCATGGGAAAAGATAATAGAAGCAAACCAGGCAATGGAAGTCCCCGGCACTTCGGGGCGGCCGACGTTTGTCTGGGACGCCAATGTGGATGGCTGGTTGTTGCCGGAGAGTCCCGAAAATACGTTTAAGTCCGGTTCCTGTAATGCTGTACCCCTCATGGTTTCCGCTAACCTGGGAGAGTTGACAGGGCCTGGGCCGCTAGTCATGCCGTATATTATTCCGGCCTACATCAAGATGCTGGAAGCTGTTAAGAAGCAAGGATACAACGGGTATGCTTGCATCTTCGACCAGGTACCCGCACCATGGAGGGACGAAGGCTGCGTCTCCGTGCACTCGATTGAACTTCCTTACGTCTTCGGCGATTGGGATGATTCCACAGGATGGTGGACCTCCGTGTATATGCTGGCTCATCAGGTAGGTGCTAAACCAGCCAATCCCGGCTTGGGTTCGATTGACAGAAACGTTTCGGAGACCATGATGGGCTTATGGGCTAACTTCGCGAAGACCGGTAGACCTCAGGCACGAGGGGTTCCCGACTGGCCCGAATATTTGGGAAACACAGACCAGTACCTGTATATCTGCAACCATTCTGCAGTAAGAACCGGCTTCTCGAAAGTAGTGGAGCAAACTTCACCGTAGTGCCTTTCACAACATGAACTGCCATCAAATAATTTGCCGCCTGAAAAGGAGACTTCATTTGTTACTGCTGCTTTTCTTGAGTCTCCATGCGCAGTTTAGTCCGAGGAATTTTACCCGATCCCATGTCTTTTTTAAGTTCCTTTGCTCAGTCAATGCGAGAGGGCCGGAGGTTTTAAAAACTCCAGCCCCTAATCACTCTATTGGGGTAGGGTCAGCGCTAGCCGAATGTTAATATCGGTATGAATATCATTCCACAACAGAACCTGTAAAAAACAGGGCGGGAATTCGTTGCGTTTTTACCTCCATGTATCTACTGATGCTGACGCCATACAAGAAAGATCTCCAGCCATCCAAAATGCATCGGTTCCCCCTCCAACTACCACTATCTCAACCGGGACATCGCGTAGGATAAGTGGTCGTGGCGAGTTCGCTTCCAGTGGAAGTTTCAGCCAAGACGCAAATGGCTCGTTACCTGCCTTGGCAGATTCCAAGTCATCAGGCATAGCTGCCCAATAGTTCCAAAGAGTCATATACGTATTTTCCTTAAGCCATTGGCTTAACTGCTCCTTACTTTCAAAGCCTTCATTCTTAAGATCCATAGACGTTATCGGGCTTAACAAAAGAGTAGCTTGAGTTCCGGGGTTTATTCCAGGAGTGTGATGTGTGCCGGCTCCACTGGTTTCAAAACTTATCAACTGCCGCTTCATTATTTCGTGATGTGGATGTGGTTTATAAGCAGCATAGTTAAGCAGACTCCAACCACCCAAAATACTAACAACGCTTTCATCTGATTTAAACCCCTTTTGTACATGAAAAGGACTCCATCCTTCGGGCAGTACCTCCTCATTCTCGGCGAAACAATTATTATTGTAATTGGTATTATTGCCTAAATCACCCAAATAAGTTTCACCCCGTATCGACCCTCCCAGATTCTTGGATATGAGTGTCCAGGCCCTTCCAATGACAGCGTTAGCCTGATTAAATGGGCCCAGTGCACTTAGACCACAATTCATATTTATCTCTTTTCGTATAGGCCCATTAGCAACGACCATCCTAGTCATAGAAGTCGCGGAACTGAACAGCGAAGTTACCCCTGTCGATGCTATGGCCAATATTACCGGGAAATACTCTGGTTTGGCTCCTGCCATCACGGCATTAATAGCGATATGCTCTACGGTGTACTCCCAGGCCTCATGAGGAGGGGAGGGCTGCATAATTACCGGGAAATCTCTTTCAGCTCCTCTTCTCGCACCAGCACCAAGCTGCTTTATGCGACGTTCCCAGACCTCGTTGGGAGGGATGGGTTGCATCATGCCAACTACTTCGTCAGGTTTATGGCTTGTTCCCTTGAGCATCTCGGCTACTCTTTCTTCCGTAGGAAGCACTATCGGAAGATAATCAGTCCATCCTTTTTCAAGAAAGAAGCGCTCCAGATTCTCCGGGGTATCAGGCTCTAACAACCTTGGCATTGACCTATCTATAATCCCTGTCTTCCTTTCCTTATCAGTTATCGGTCCGGTCAATGCCTCAATAATTTCCTCAATAACTGGCTTGCCGTTTATTGGGTCGTTACCCTCTAGATATTTGCGGTGTACCTCGAGTGGTCTATTTGCGAAAGGATGGGGAACAAAAGTAAATCGTAGTTCGGGCATTCCCTTCTTATACGCAAAAGATTTTATGAGCTCTGGAAATGCCTGGGTAACAACAGGTGCTGTAGGCACCCCTAATTTTTCTAATATCGAGCAAAAGATGATGACCGACGGCGCACACGTGTCTAACTGACCGATACCCATTATCACTCCATTGCCTTTTTCCTTAATTTCAGCCCACAGCTCTGGGTCATTATGAAAGTAAGTGCCTACTTTAGTCCTGAGTACCCAGGTCGCCTCGGGATATCTGTTGGCGAGTATTTTTTGCATCTCTTCAAAGAATTGATGTGTTCGTGGAAAATTCATGTCTACGATGTATACTGTTTTGCCCTCTAGGGTATCAAG
>JBEKTM010000125.1:0-6098 GCA_049516035.1 Dehalococcoidia bacterium | reverse complement strand
GACATTGGTGGGGAATCTACCCGTCCTGGTTCAAATCCGATTTCCACCGACGAAGAACTGCGGCGGGTAATCCCTGTTGTGGAAAAGTTAGCCCAAGAGATATCAGTACCCCTAAGTGTCGATACCTATAAACTGGAGGTTGCTCGCCAGGCTTTAAACGCCGGAGCCAACATGATAAACGACATCTGGGGACTGCAGAAGGAGCCTGGCTTGGCTGAGTTAGCGGCGCAAAAAGGTGTGCCAATTGCTTTGATGAGCAACCAGCGTGATTCTCCCTGCCATGACATTATACCTGCGGTTATTTCCGATTTGAAAAGAGCCATCAAGCAAGCGTTAATCGCCGGAGTGCCCTGGGAGAATATCATCGTTGATCCAGGCATAGGTTTCGGCAAGACGCAGGAGCAAAATCTGGAGGTTTTGCAACGTCTGGAGGAACTCAAGGCGCTGGGCAGGCCCATCCTTCTAGGTAGCTCACGCAAGTCCTTCATAGGCTGGGTGCTCGATTTAACTCCCGAACAAAGGTCCAATAAAGTGACTTTCGTTCCACCCGGCGACCAGCGGCTGGAAGGAACGGCGGCCACCATAGCTATCGGCATCGCCAAGGGCGCGGATATTGTTCGAGTACATGATGTCAATGAGATGGCACGTGTATGCAAGATGAGTGATGCCATTGTGAGAGGCGTGTAAGCGAATTGGTCACTGCCTATCTTTGTCTTGGTTCAAACCTGGGAAAGCGGGAAGAAAATCTCCGCCAGGCTTTAACACTGCTTTCTTTAAAAGTAAATCTTGACGAAATCTCATCCATTTATGAAACTGAATCCGTAGGCTACACAGAACAGTCATTGTTTCTCAACCTGGTCTGCCGCATCGCTACTAATCTATCTCCTGAGGAACTTCTCCACCTCGCAAAAGGCATTGAAACCAGAATGGGCAGGGTTCCCAGCTTCCCCAATGCACCTCGCCCTATAGATATAGATATCCTTTTCTATGAGGACAAGATTATGGAAACCCCGAACTTAACTATCCCGCACCCCCGCTTGCAGGACCGGGCTTTCGTTCTTGTACCCCTAGCAGAGATCGCCCCGGACTTAGTTCATCTCAAGCTGGGCAAGAGCATCGCTCAATTAGCCCAGGATGTCGAAGGACAAGAAGGGGTGCGAAAATATAAAGGAGGATTCGATGTATCATTTATTTGTAGAAGAGCACTTTGATGCTGCCCATTATCTCCCAAACTATCATGGTAAGTGTGAAAAGCTACATGGCCACCGTTTCAAGGTAGTAGCCCGTTTTGAAGCAGCCAAGCTCGATGAGACTGGACTGGCTTACGATTTCGTTCAGCTAAAGCAGCACCTGAGGGAAATCCTGGCCCGATTCGACCATACCTGCCTGAATGACGTGGCTCCTCTTAATAAAATCGGCCCCTCCAGCGAGAATATTGCTGCCACTATATATGACGCACTCCAGACTTGCTTTTCTAAGTCTCCGATAAAGTTGGTGAAGGTAGAAGTCTGGGAATCGCCCACAACAGGCGTGGCGTATAGCCCCTGAGTTAGATTTGTTGTTCCGGCGGTAACAAATTGGGGATTGTATCTACAATAGGATATGAATAGTTGCACTTAGAGCAATGAAGGGAACCCGTGACTATTTCTTCCCCTTTTTGCTCAGCCACTTTAAGCTCCAAATCCCCTTTGCATACGGGACAGGCCAAGATTTGCATCAGTTCTTTTTTCATTTCAGATTCCCAATTATACCATATAAACGGTGAAACTAAGAAAGGAAAGTGCTACAATATTCGGCGGGAGAACAAAATGACAATCCAGATTAAAAAAACTTATAGGGGCTTAAGTCCCGGGATGCTCTGCGATGAGGTACAAGGCTTGTTGCATAAACAGGGGATTATAGCTGTTGAGACTGAGTCGGAAACATATGGTCTGCCCAGCGGCGACACTCAATCGCGTACCACGTTGGCATTAAAAACACAGGCCGAGCAAGAGAAAGACCAGAAGGAATGCGGCATCGTACATATTCTCGGCTCACCACAGGACGAAACAAAAATGCTCCTTGACATAGATGAAACCCTCTTCCCCCAGGAAAAACTCTCCGCTTTTCAAGGAGACCTCGATTTTATCCTCGGCTCATACCTAAGCAAGAACGAAGAGAAAGGCGGCGAGCCAAGGAAAAGGCCAGAATTCCACAGCATGGCAAGAGCCTGGCCAGGGTATATAAGGACGCTGTATCTAAGAGAACCCAGACCACGAAATCCCCCAAGCAGTCAAGCTAAAGCCTAGTTGTTGTCAAGATACAGAAATTCTTTCTCAGAGTAGGCCGTGAAACGTTCATAACCCCCTTTATTCCCCCTTATCTTAAGGGGGATTTTTAAGAAGAGAATCCCTATCTTAGGGGGGGTATTTAAGGAGAGAATCTCTATGTTAATGGTCCCCCTCTTAAGATAAGAGGGGCTTGACGAGCACTCAGCGCCGTGAGTGCTCGTTAAGGGGAGTTATGAGTAAATACCCATAGTCTGCTGGCTTTTTACGGATGACAATGAAATTGCGGGAAAATCAATAAAAATCTCGGAAAAACGCTTGACAGTGCATCGGGTGTGATACAATAATTTGCCATATGAGAGTATCATAAACTCAGGATTCAGGGAAACCAAACTCTTATAAAAGGCGAGACTTTCATACGCACGAAAGGTATTTCAGTTTTCGGATGAAGGATAACAGGAGGTAGCCATGGAAAATAGAAAAATGCTCTTACCAGCCCTGCTTTCCATCACCCTGGTCTTCAGCCTGATTCTTCCTGTTTCGGTAGCGGGAGCTTCAGCAGCCGTGCCTCGGCCAGATGACCGCTCTATTAGTTATTTGGTGGTAGGTAGCCCGAGCGCTGCTCCGGCAATGGCCCTGAATACGCCTCAAGGGAACGTAACGCCTATGGTCGCCGCACGCGGCGTTCAAACGGTGGGGCTTAAGTCCGATGGCACCGTTGTCGCCGTGGGAAACAACTACTACGGGCAGTGCAATGTCGGCGGCTGGACGAGCATCGTCCAGGTTGCCGTAGGCTACATGCACACGGTGGGGCTTAAGTCCGATGGCACCGTGATCGCCGTGGGGGACAACGAGTATGGGCAGTGCGATGTCGGCGACTGGGAAAATATCACCCAGGTCGCTGCAGGCTGGGGTCATACGGTGGGGTTGAAGTCGAACGGCACCGTGGTCGCCGTGGGATATAATGACTACGGACAGTGCAATGCCAGCAACTGGATAGCCATCACCCAGGTCGCCACAGGCAACGGTCATACGGTGGGGCTTAAGTCCGATGGCACCGTGGTCGCTGTGGGATGGAACAGCGACGGGCGGTGCGATGTCGGCAACTGGACGGGCATCACTCAGATCACTGGAGGTTGGGGTCACACAGTGGGGCTTAAGGCCGACGGCACCGTGGTCGCCGTGGGAGACAATGAGTACGGGCAGTGCGATGTCGGCAACTGGACGAACATCGTCCAGGTCGCCGCAAGCTACTATCACACAGTGGGGCTTAAGTCCGATGGCACCGTGGTCGCCGTGGGATATGATGACTACGGACAGTGCAATGTCGGCGGCTGGGGGAATATCACCCAAGTCGCCGCAGGCGAGGAGCACACGGTGGGACTTAAGTCCGACGGCAGCGTCATCGCCGTGGGAGACAACGAGGATGGGCAATGCAACCTGTCTGACTGGAATCTGGTACTCGCGTTGCCACCGTCGCAGAAGGTTCAAGTAGGTATTAAGGCTGGCGCCTGGATAAAGATTGCGTATAAGATTACCGGTTGGCCGGCCGGGCAGCCGTATCCAGAGTGGTTGAAGTTGGAGTTTCTAAGCGTTGAAGGCACAATCGCTAATGTGCGGGTTACGATGCACATGTCTGACGGAACAGAACAAAGCGACACCACCGTGCCTGTGGATGTCGTGTCTGGCGGTGAAGTCCCTGGGCTCTCAGGAGGTATTATTTCCGCCAACCTGACAACAGGGGACTCCGTTTACATGAGCGGATTTGGCAATGTAACAATAAAAGGCGAGACTACCAGAATTTATGCTGGAGCAAGGAGAACAGTGGTCTATACCAGCATTTCGCAGTCGATACCATATCAGGGTGAAGTTCAGCTTGGCTACTACTGGGATAAACTGACCGGGGTGTTGGTGGAGGCATCCACAACTTATGGCGACATTACAGCCACGTGTAAGGCAACAGAGACGAACATGTGGGGAACTGCCCCGCCTGCTGCCGGGATGCCGTGGTGGCTCTGGATAATAGTGGCTGTAGTCGTCGTAGCGTTGGCCCTAGTAGTCTACCGCTTAAAGAAGAGAAAGACGCCAACCACTCCGACACCTCCTACAGAAGGCACCTAACACAAATATTCGTTGTGTTGAAGGGTAATTAGCGGGCTGCGAAAGATTCATAACCCCCTTTATTCCCCCTTACCTTAAGGGGGATTGAAGAAGAGAGCCCTTATCTTTGGGGTGTTTAAGGAGAGAATCCTTGTCTTAAGGGCTAACACGAAACTTCTTCCAAGATCCCCCTCTTAAGGTAAGAGGGGCTAAGGGAGTTATGAAGGAAAGTTCCCTAGTTAACATGGGATTTGTGGGAAAACCAAACTATTACCACCGTATCTAGTACTCTATGAAAACAAATTTTTGAGATAACTATCTGGTTCGGCGTTTCGAGCAGATTGCAGAGCACTGCTCACATTCATTGTCGCACGGCTCAGCATGAATGATTATACTGGCTTCGTGGAGCACGCTTTGTATTTCGACCTCAATCTGGTCACATATTTGATGAACCTGCTCCAAACTGATGTCCCCGGCCATTACCAAATGAAGGTCTATGTAGCTCTGACTTCCAGCCCGCCGCGTCCGTAGGGCATGGAAGCCGGATACCTCTCGGCTGTGTTTCCTTAAACAATCTTCGAGAACTGCCTGTTCTGAAAGAGGTAGCTTTTCATCAAGCAGTCCGGATATCGGCTTACGGATAGTATCAAGAGCTACTTTTAGAATGTAAATAGCCACTCCAATAGCGAGTATAGGGTCAATAATATTGAGCTTGGTGAATCGTAATATTATCAGCCCAACCAGTACGGCTGAGGTGGAGTAGACATCGGTGGCAATATTGCGGGCATTAGCCTCCAAGGCTACTGAGCCAGTGCGCCGGGAAACTCTTAAGAGATGGCGAGACAGGAAGATGCTGACCACTATAGAAACCGCCATCACAGCTATCCCGGCTTCCGGTAGTACAATGCTAGAGCCTTTTATTATCCGGCCTATTGCCGAATAGATTATCAGTCCGCCAGCGACAAAGATGAGAATTCCCTGCCCAACGCCGGCGATGTCCTCTGCCTTCCCATGACCGTACTGATGTTCGGCATCAGCTGGCTTAGCTGCAAAGCGAATAGCCGAGAAGGTAATTATTCCGGCAAATAAATCTAATAAACTGTCGGCTGCCTGGGCCAGTATACTGATACTGCCGGTCAGCCAACTAATGACCACTTTAAATATTATTAAACCGACGACTACACCGATCAGTAGCTTGGTAGCCCCAGCCTTGGTCGAAAACATTTTTTCAACTCCTGATTCCCTTGATATAAAACCACAGAGAACCAGAAGTTTACAGCGATATTTCGGCTAAAGCAACCACTTGTTCCTGTTCTATACCTTAGTAGCACTTCCTTTTGTCATTGCGAGGAGCGGTAGCGACGAAGCAATCTCGTCGCCTAAATTCCAAGCTCCAAACAAATTCGAATGCCAAAATTCAAAGCCCTAGACGTTTTGAGCACTGGTATTTGGATGAGGAGAATTAAACTCTTTATTTCTTTTGTTTGGGATTTGGTGCTTGGGATTTAGGATTCTTCTCTATCGGGCCGTGCAGCAACTCTTCATCACTTTGCCCTATATTTCCCAAACAACTTGTTGACTAGGATTCTGCCTTCCCCCCCACAGCAACCAGCTCTCTTCTCTGTGTTGGCTTGCGCCGTCTTTTCCAGCCAAGCATCTCAAGAAGGTCACCGACCGCTTTATCCTGCAGCATCTCATCGCGGAGGCACAAATCAGGATTGATCCGATACC
>JBEKTM010000124.1:0-4160 GCA_049516035.1 Dehalococcoidia bacterium | reverse complement strand
TGGCTGCTGCTTTCATCTGGGATTCCAATTGCTTGATAAGTTGAGCCATTCCTTCTTTAGAAATAGGGGTAACCACATAGGGAACTCTTGTTTCGGCTACTGTTTTAACCCTCTCAGTTATATCTTTAATTGCCTTTCTTATTCCCTGCGGAGTTATGCCGTGCTCCTTGTTATAAGCTTCTTGAATCTGGCGGCGGCGCTGAGTTTCTTCTATTGTCTTTTGCATGGATTGAGTAATAATATCAGCATACATTATGACATGGGCATTTATGTGTCTGGCGGCACGCCCCATGGTCTGAATAAGCGCCTCCTCTGATCTAAGGTAGCCCTCCTTATCAGCATCGAGTATGGCGACCAGGCTCACCTCAGGCAAGTCCAACCCTTCACGAAGCAGATTAATGCCCACTACCACATCATAGACGCCAAGACGGAGGTCACGAAGAATTTCCACCCGCTCTAAGGTCTCTACCTCAGAATGCAAGTAATGAGTCTTAATCTCCATCTCCCTCAAGTAGTCGCTTAAATCCTCTGCCATTCGCTTGGTCAAGGTTGTCACCAGACAACGCTCCCCCTTGGCTACCCTAATTTTTATCTGATGAATAAGGTCATCAATTTGCCCCTTAACTGGCTTAACCTCCACAGTAGGCTCCAGTAAACCAGTGGGACGGACTAATTGCTCCACTACTTGCTGGCTATGCACATATTCATAGGGCTTAGGTGTAGCAGAGACGTAAATAACCTGGTTGATGTGCTGGTTAAATTCCTCAAAATGCAATGGGCGGTTATCCAGTGCTGAAGGAAGGCGAAAGCCGTAGTCAACCAATGTCTGCTTCCGAGAAATATCACCGTGGTACATGCCCCTTATCTGCGGCAGGGTCATATGTGATTCGTCGATGAACAGCAGGAAATCATCGGGAAAGTAATCCAGTAAAGTCCAGGGGGTGCTGCCCGGTGCCCGTCGCTGGAGATGTCGGGAGTAATTTTCCACTCCGGTGCAATACCCCACCTCTTGCAGCATTTCAATATCATAATTAGTCCGCGCCTCAAGCCTCTGGGCTTCCAGTAGCTTTCCCTGGTTCTTCAACTCTTTTAGTCTTTCCTCCAGTTCGACTTTAATATCCTCGATTGCTGCCAGCAACTTTTCATGAGAGGTAACAAAGTGCTTGGCGGGGTAAATATCCACTTGCTCACGGTGAGCCAGTATCTCGCCGGTTAGAGGGTCAACCTCAACAATACGCTCAATCTTGTCTCCCCAGAATTCGATTCTCAGGGCTGTTTCTTGATATGCGGGCTGAACTTCCAAGGTATCGCCCCGGATGCGGAATTTACCTCTGGTGAAATCATAGTCGTTCCTTTCATATTGCATATCCACCAAATGGCGGACCAGTTTGTCTCGCTTGTAGTGTTTGTCTGTTTCAATAGTAAGAGCAAAACCGTGATACTCTTCAGGTGCACCTAAGCTATAAATACAAGAGACCGAAGCGACAATAACTACATCTCGGCGGGTGAAGATGGACATGGTAGCGGCATGTCGTAGTTTGTCAATCTCTTCATTTATATCAGTTTCCTTCTCAATATAGAGGTCAGTGCTGGGGATATAAGCCTCCGGTTGATAATAATCATAATAGCTGACGAAATACTCCACAGCATTTTCAGGAAAGAATTCCTTGAACTCAGTGGCTAGCTGAGCAGCCAAAGTTTTGTTGTGACAAATAACCAGTGTTGGCCTCTGTATCCTCTCGATGACATTAGCCATGGTGAAGGTTTTGCCACTGCCGGTGACTCCCAGCAGTGTCTGTTCTCGGTAACCTTTGCTCAAACCATCGACCAGTTTGTCTACGGCCTGAGGCTGGTCGCCAGTAAGGCGAAAATCGGAAACTATTTTAAACTGGGGCATCTGGTTCACTCACAACCGTAAAGAAACAACAACTCTTAATATATAAGAAACAACGAATTTTTGCATAATTGAATGAAGAAGCAGCACTATCTACAGGTGCCATGTCACATCAGGTCTTGCTTGGAACATCAAGCCATGTTAAAATCTAGTATCCGTGACATAAAAGAAAGGAAATCGGTGACATGAAGTCTTATGAGGAACTAGCGAGAGAGCAAGGGAAGAGGGAAAGTAGTTTCTTGTCCGATGTGGGCGAAGCGACTGATTATGAGGCTGATCTGGGTCAGAGGCGGGACGAAATTTTGTTCAAGATAACTACTGAGATGGAGGATACTAAAAATGCCCTGAATCAGGCTGAGCAACTTGCTCAGAGACTTAGGAAATATCTGGACCGGTTAAGAAATATATATCAAACTCTCTCCAAGTAAGGTTAAGTCACGCAAAATATAGCGTAATGCAGTCTGAGTCGGAAACATCGGTTAGACTTCGTTTTGCACCCAGTCCCACAGGATATCCCCATTTAGGCAACATCAGGACAGCTCTATTCAACTGGCTTTTTGCCCGCCACCAGGGCGGCAAGTTTATCTTACGAATTGAAGATACCGACATCACTCGTAAGGTGGAGGGCGCAGTGGAGGTAATACTGGATAGCTTGAGGTGGCTGGGATTAGACTGGGATGAAGGACCTTACTTCCAGTCACAACGTTTGCCCATTTACCGTGAAATTGCCCACAGATTACTCGAGGAAGATCATGCATATTTATGCTATTGCTCTCCAGAGCGATTAGAGACGATGCGCCAGGAACAGGCAAAACGTAAGCAGCCACCGAAATATGATCGCCGCTGTCGAGATTTGACACAACACGAAAGAACTCGGTTAGAGGCAACAGGTGTTACTCCCGTGATTCGCTTTAAAACACCTCTCGAAGGTGAGACCACTTTCTACGATTTAATTTATGGCCCGGTAACTTTTAAGCATGATACATTGGATGACTTCATCCTGCTCAAATCCGACGGTTATCCCACATATCATCTGGCTAATATAGTGGATGACCATTCAATGGCTATTTCACATGTCCTCAGAGCCGAAGAGTGGCTCTCCAGCACTCCCCGCCATGTTTTACTTTACCAAGCTCTAAACTGGCAAGCTCCGCAATTCGCCCATTTGCCCATGATTCTGGGGCCTGACCGTGCTAAATTGTCCAAAAGGCATGGTGATACTAATATCAACGAATATCAAAAACAAGGATACCTACCAGATGCCATGATCAATTTCCTGGCGCTTTTGGGCTGGTCCCTTGATGATAGGACTGAATTATTAACCCGCGAAGAATTGATAACGCACTTCTCTCTGGAAAGGGTGGGCAAAACAGCAGCTATCTTTAATAAAGATAAGCTAGAATGGATGAACGGGGTTTATCTGCGCAAACTAAGTCTAGGGGAATTTGTCCAGCAAGCCATGCCATTTTTGGATAGAGACTTGCCAGAGGCGACAAGACGTCCGTTGGACAGGAGTTACGTCAGCCAGGTTCTATCGCTCATTCACGAGCGAGCTAAAACCCTGGCTGAGGTACCTCAGCTTGCCAGCTTTTTCTTCCTCGACGAGCTGCAATATGATACAGCCTTGCTTTTAAAAGGGAAACTGGATGCTAAATTGGCTGCTAGAGCTATTGCGATTGCCTCGCAAAAATTGGCAGAAGTGACGACCTGGGACGCCACTACACTTGAGGGTATCCTACGCCCTCTAGCCGCAGAGCTAAACTTAAGCACTGGGGAGTTCTTCGGTTTGTTAAGGGTAGCTGCTACAGGACGCACTGCGGCACCACCACTATTTCAGACTATGGCAGTGCTGGGAAAAGAGAAATGCCTGAAACGATTCGATATAGCATTGCAGTTTGCTACGCGTTTATTCTAGCTAGAATGCCACATGTAGCTTCGTACAAGCTTCTAAATAGCTTCTGCTCTTGCCTGACTTCTTAAAATGGCTAAAATTTACACTCTTTGTTTGGAAAGTCCACAGGGGTATTGACAAAGCTTTACGCTTATAGTAACAATATAGGCATAGCAAAATTTAGGTTAAAAGGAGGGCACAATGGCAACAGCTTATTGTATGAAGTGCAGGAGAAAGAGGGAGATAAGCAACCCCAGGCGGGTCATGCTCAAGAACCGCAGACCAGCCACCCAAGGTGTCTGCCCTGTGTGCGGGACAAAAGTATTCAGAATAGAAAAACGCTAAATATCTGCGGCAGTCACCGGGTTTTGATGG
>JBEKTM010000123.1:0-4190 GCA_049516035.1 Dehalococcoidia bacterium | reverse complement strand
ATTGAGCACCACCACGATCATTATGACGGCAGTGGACTTCATCAAATTGTAGCGGGTGATGACATACCGTTGGCGGCTAGAATCCTGGCTGTAGCCGATGCCTTTGATGCTATGATATCCGACCGACCGTATCGGTCAGCAATGTCTCTCACGGATATTGTGGAGGAAATCAAGCGTTGTGCTGGCACTCAGTTCGATCCCATTGTCGTCGCCGCATTCCTTAACACAGTCGGATTGACGAAGAAATAAGCTCGAAGTCCCCATAGCGGTAGCGGTGCGCCCGATAGTCATACCCAAAGTACTGAACGTGGACAGCATCTTGACACATAAGCTGACTCATGGTGATAATTGTGATGTACAGTGAGCAGCTTAGATGAGGACGTAGAAAAATTAAGACAAAGTCTTAGTAACTTACCTCGACCCCAGGTAGAGCCTCCGCTTATAGTAGTCAGTGGCTTGCCAGGTACAGGTAAGTCTTTTCTCTGCCGCAAGCTGGTTGAGAAGTTGCCTTTTCTCATCTTAGCCAGCGATAGTTTGCGAAAAATCCTGTTCCCCTTCCCCCAGTATCAAGAAAATGAAAATAAGCGGCTTTTTTCTGCTTGCCATATTCTCATCGAGGAGCTTTTAAGCAAGGGAATCCCCGTCATTTTTGACGCCACCAACCTGTTGGAGCACCATCGAGAATATTTCTACCGCGCTGCAGCAAGAGCCGGGGCAAAGCTTATCTTGGTCTGGGTCGAAGCTCCCACCGAAGTGGTGCGGCAACGCCTTCTAGCTCGAGAAAAAACAGCGCTGCCTCAGCACTACTCAGAAGCCGGGTGGGAAGTGTATAATAAAATGAAGCCTCGAAGGGAAAAGATTTCTCGCAATCATCTTGTTGTTGATACCTCGCAAGATATTACTGCCGTAATCGATAAGATTGTGCGAGCGACAAAAAAATAAGAGCTAAATTTCCTTTATTAACCTCTTCAATTCTTCATTCAAATAAAGTAAAATAAATGTTCTAAAATTTACACATTTTATGGGAGATAGATTTTGGAGATTAAAGTTATAGTTGGGGATATCGCTCAAATCGAAGCTGATGCCATTGTGGTAAACCTCTTCGAAGGTGTGGAACAACCGGGTGGTGCTACCGCTGCTGTGGACAAAGCTCTGGATGGAGCTATTAGCTCTCTCATCAGTCGTGGTGAAATTAAAGGTAAATTGGGGGAAGTTAGCATCGTCCATACGTTTGGGAAACTGCCAGCAAGGATAGTCGCTGTTGCTGGGTTAGGCAAGCGACAGGATTTCAATGTGGATAAAATTCGGGGGGTGGCTGGAGAATTTTGTCGGGCTTTGCGCAAGTTGAATTGCCACAAAGCAGCTACAATACTTCATGGTGGTGGCATAGGTGGTATTGAGCCTGAAGCTTCAGCTAAAGCAATAGCTGAGGGCGCTCTTCTCGGGCTTTATAGCTTCATCAAATATAAGAAACCTGAATATGAAGATATCGAAGAAATATTGATAGTGGTAAGAGAGAAGGAGAAAGTCCCAATGCTGGAGTTGGCAATTGACAAGGGGAAGGTAGTAGCTGAAGCTGCCAATCTAGCTCGGGATATGGTTAATGAACCAGCTAACTACATGACACCTAGCCGGATGGCTGAAGTAGCCAAAGAAATAGCTGGCAAATATAAGTTGGAGTGCAAAGTCTTTGATCGAGAGGACATGGAGGCGATGGGCATGGGAGCACTCTTGGGGGTAGCCAAGGGCAGCAACCAGCCCCCTAAGCTAATAACTCTCACTTATAAAGGAGATGGAGATTCTGAAAAAGCCATGGGCTTTCTGGGCAAGGGCATAACTTTTGATTCCGGGGGGATCTCCATTAAGCCATCGGAGGGCATGGATGAGATGAAGGGTGACATGGCCGGTGCCGCGGCAGTTATGACAGCACTTGGAGCTATTGCTCAGTTGAAACCAAGGATTAATGTCACCGCGATTATTCCAGCTACCGAGAATTTACCCAGCGGCACTGCTTTGAAACCAGGGGATGTACTGAAGGCGATGAATGGCAAGACCATAGAAGTAATAAGCACCGATGCCGAAGGAAGACTCATCTTGGCTGATGCCTTGAGTTATGCCGTAAAACAAGGTTTATCTCCTTTGATAGATTTAGCCACTTTAACCGGGGCTTGTCGTGTTGCTCTAGGCCTCCTTTATAGCGGCGTCTTTGGCAATGACCAGAACTTGGTAGATAAAGTCCTCAAAGCTGCGGAAAGAACCGGCGAGAGGATGTGGCAAATGCCCCTGCCCGAGGAGTATAAGGAGCAAAACAAAAGCGAAATTGCCGATATTAAGAATACCGGCAACAGGTATGGCGGAGCCATTACCGCTGCACTTTTCTTGGCTGAATTTGTTGGTAATACCCCTTGGGTTCATCTTGACATAGCTGGCCCCCGTCTCTCCAGCAAGGAGAGTGGATACTTGGTGAAAGGAGCAGCTGGATTTGGAGTGAGAACCTTGGTCGAATTAGCTTTGAGTGAGGCCAAGAGTTAGGAGGCGATATGAAAGTAAAGTGGTTAGGTCATGCTTGTTTTTTGATTACTTCCAAAGACGGGCTAAGAGTGATTGTCGATCCTTATGCTGTTGGTGGAGGTATTAATTATTCTCCCATCAAGGAAGCTGCTGATGTTGTTATGGTGAGCCATGATCACGGCGACCACAATAACGTTTCAGCAGTACAAGGAAAACCTGAAGTGGTCAAAGGTAGCGGCGAAAAAGCTGTTAAAGGCATTCAGTTTAGGGGCGTCGCCACTTCTCACGATGCTTCTCAAGGCCAACAAAGAGGAACTAACACCGTCTTTTGTTTCACCATAGATGATGTAAAGCTTTGTCACCTGGGTGATTTAGGGCATGTGCTCAGTCCAGGTCAGGTCACTGAGATTGGTGCCGTGGATATATTGTTTGTTCCTGTAGGTGGCTTCTTCACCATTGATGCTTCTGTAGCGAACCAGGTATGTGACCAATTGAAGCCCAAAGTAGTTATTCCCATGCATTTTAAGACGCCTAAGTGTGCCTATCCTCTAACCGGTGTTGAGGATTTCCTTAAGGGCAAGAAGAATGTGAGAAAAGTAGGGGGTAGTGAAGTAGAGTTCGAGCGCGGAAAGCTCCCGGCTGCTACTGAAATTGTGCTATTGCAACCAGCTTTATAGCTATTGAAATTTGGTCGCTGATATGAAGTCGATGATTGTTAAAGATTCGGATTTTGTGTTTACTCCACCTCCGCAGCTGGCGTGGGCAAGACGAGTTTTAATCAAACCATGTGCCGGTTATCCCTTGCCGTATCCTGTAACGACAAGTCCCAAACTGCTGAATAGTATTATCAAAGGTATTAGAAAAATTAGTAATGCCGATATTCTCATTGCAGACGGGACTCCTAGCGGTGAATCGATTTACCCGATATATCAAGCTTTGGGATATAACTTTCATAACGTTCTTATGCTCGATATCAGGGATTCCATCTTTATAGAGGTTCAGAATCCTTTATCTCAATTCTATGCTGTGGAGAGTTTCTGGGTGCCTAATGTTGTGTTGCGTAGTGACTTCTTAGTCAGCGTTACTCCCTTCAGAGTCCGTGGTCACTCTGGTCAGTTCAGTGTAGCAAACCTTTTGAGTCTGTTGCCGGTGAGCAAGTATAAAAAGGGCAAATCGGGTGGCTGGGGAACTTTGTATGAGTTGGGTATTGAGAAAGTCCTTGCTGACCTCTACTTCACCTTGCCTTTTGATCTGGGCATTATCGAAGCTCATCAAAAGTTCTTTTACACTGATGACCCCACGAAAGGAGATGTGGAGGATTACGGGAAAATCTTGTTTGGTGAACCCCATGAAATTGACCTCAAGGCTTCTCAAATAGCTGGAGTTGACTGCGAGCATTTAAAACTGATTAACGAGGGCAGGGTTCAACTTGAGGATTAAGAAATGCAAAAGGCAAAAATAAAAGTGCAAAAATTAATGAGTTTTGCATTTTGAGTTGTCATTTTGATTTTTAAGCGTTGGTTCTTAATTTTTCTCAGTATCTTATCCTAAAACCGTCGGACTGCCCTGAATAGTCTGACCAATCTACCTCCACCCTCTTGACCTGGGCTCCCGGCGGGCCCGTTTTAAGTTGCTCTAGTAGTCTATCCAGCTGTGGCTTTTCTCCTTCCGCTTGAACT
>JBEKTM010000122.1:0-12040 GCA_049516035.1 Dehalococcoidia bacterium | reverse complement strand
GTAATGTTAAGAGCCATGTTCAAAACGTATACGTTATTCCGCTGTGCTGGTTCGTAGGTTGTCGTTGCCACCCTGAAGTAGCCATCATACTCATCCATAGAGAACTGATTTAGCACCATGCCAGGAACTTCGCCATTAGCGACATACTCTACTTTGTCACCCTCTATATGAATCCGGTAGATAGAGGTTTTATCAAAATTCCCTACACCCGTTCCCCACACCGGGAAGGTCAGATAAATGTTATTTTGAGAGACATACAGGTTGCTAGAGGCTCCCAGCAGGATGGTCTCATGCGTTGGCTCCTGGTCATCGTTCTGTGTGTTTATGGCCATAATAGTCGTGTACATATAATAGTAGTCAGAGATATCGGAATAGTAGATGTCCGCGGCCGGTATTTCCGTCTCGTTGCCACCAAAATAAACCTTGGGAAGGTTCGGGGTATCGTCTTGTTCATAAACAGGCTCATTTATCACCACATAAGCATAATCGCCTATCATCCGTGAACTCACGTATTGGCCATCGGCGGAAAGTTCTCTTTGCAACCGGGGGTTTGCCCTGTCTGAGATATCATATACCTTGATATATGTCTTGGGTGATGCATAAGGCACGTATGTTTTTTCCACAGAGCTCGGCAGATCATAATAAGGATAGTAAGGCGTTTCCTCTTCAAACACGACCAGCCTATCTCCATTGATGAATAGTCCTATCACTGTTCCCTCTAGCTCGATTTCCGACACGATTTGCGCTTGTTCAGGGGGATACGCCTTCACGATGATAGTCTTGTTCCCCGAGGCGAGGTAGATATACTCTCCGTCGGTCTTAACGATATCGGCCTCATCTACCCCAGCCACTTGTATATTGGTGGTAGAGTAGTCATTGGCAGCTGGGGCCCAGCTGGCAGCTTCCCCATTTGTCGGCGCGGGGGCGAGGACGAAGGCCTCTCCACCTGGTAGTGCACTCCTCCAAAGAAATCCTACGTATTTTGCGTTCGCCTTTACGAAATCTTTCAATTCTTCATAAGAAGCGAACTTGCTGATCTGATTCCCTCCCGGAGGCAGAAGCCGGGGAGTATTCACAAAAACTCCTGCAACCGCTATTAGAAGCAGGGCAGCAGCGACGGGAGCTAATACTTTTGCCCAATTCATAATAGTCCTCTCCTTGAAACGCCCGGAGTTGAGCAACGCCATTTTTAATGCTTGTTTATGGCCGCGAAGCTCGACTTCCGGGGTTTTCAGGTTTTCCAGTTTCTCGATTAAGTCCTCGTGTTTCATAAACTTTACCTCCTTCTGTTACTGTAAATGCAGGAGGGCGAAAAAGGTTGCATTATTTAACCCAAAGAAATCCTGCGACTTTCGTGGAGGTGGTTTAGTCTGTTTCTCTTAATTTCTCCACTGCCCGGTGGAGCAGGGACTTTATCGTCCCCTCTTTCTTCCCCAGGATTTCAGCGATTTCATTAATCCGTTTTTTTTCAAAAAATCTGAGGGCGATAACCTCCTGGTATTTAGCAGGGAGCCGGACGATTTTCTTTTGAATTTCCAGAAAGTCCTGATGTTGTTTTAATTTTTCCTGGGCCTCTATCAGTTCGCTTTCGGGGTCGTGGGATGATATAAGTTCAAAACCTTGTTCCTGTAATTCTTCCAGTGATACGGATTTTTTGTATTCGGCTTTTCTAAAATACTGGTTAACCTCGTTGGTGGCGATTTTATATAGCCACGGGGAAAAAGAGATATTGCGCCATTGAAATTGCCAGAGCTTCTTCAATGCCTTCAAAAATGTCTCTGAAGTAATATCCTGGGCAGCTTCCAGATTGGCAGTCCGCCTCAAGATATAGCCGAAGATTTTGGGATAATACTGGTCGTAAAGCTTGGCGAAAGCATCGGGGGCTTTTTGTGCTTGTTTGACGAGCTCCTTTTCTTCGCTTAAATCCATATTAGCCAGTAGAAAAAATAAGCATACCCCAGTAGTATAATGCACTAGTAATAATTTAGTTTCACCAAAATCCTAGTCCATACTGCATCATCATCCGCCGCACTGTCAAGCGTTTTTGGTATACGTGCGGGGATTATTACCAGGCTTTACACAGCCTCGGTCAGGGTGAGGGTAGAGATTGCCGAGCCCCGACATGTCGGGGCTCAGAATGACACCCCTTCTGTCATTGCGAGGAGCGTAGCGACGAAGCAATCTGGGTGGGGGCAATGAGATTGCCACGCTTCGCTCACAATGACAATATAACCGTACTTTTGTCCATAAGGGAGAAGGTACGGGGGAAAGTTCAATTCAGGTCCCAGCCGCCGACATCGCACTGCCCGTTGCCATTCCAGCCGACGGCAAGCACGGTGCCGTCGGACTTAAGCCCCACCGTGTGACCGCCGCCTGCGGCGACCCGGATGATGTCCGTCCAATTGCCGACATCGCACTGCCCGTACTCGTTGTATCCCACGGCGACCACGGTGCCGTCGGACTTAAGCCCCACCGTGTGATAGAAGCCTGCGGCGACCTGGACGATGTCCGTCCAGTTGCCGACATTGCACTGCCCGTACTCGTTGTATCCCACGGCGACCACGGTGCCGCCGGTCTTAAGCCCCACATGTGCCCACCACTTGCGGCGACCTGGACGATGTCCGTCCAGTTGCCGACATCGCACTGCCCGGACTCGTTGTTTCCCACGGCGACCACGGTGCCGTCGGACTTAAGCCCCACCGTGTGATAGTAGCCTGCGGCGACCTGAGTAATGGCCGTCCAGCCATCGACATCGCGCTGCCCGTAGGTATTGTCTCCCACGGCGACCACTCTGCCATTGGACTTAAGCCCCACCGTGTGAGCGTACCCTGCGGCGACCATGGGGGTATAAGAGCCCCCGCCACCACCGCCACCACCACAGCTCACCATGCCGCCAATTAAGGTTACCATCATCAAAAGGATGCTAACTCTGGCCACGTAATGGTGTCTCCTCGAACTAAGTATTATCTTCATGCTTTACCTCATTCGTAACAGTTTAGTCTTCCCAAAATCTCTAGCTTACAGTATTATATCATATCCACCGCATTGGTAAGCATTTTTTCGTTCTTTTAAGATTTTCATCGGATTGGTTAAAAAGTCGGCAAATTGAGTGATAGGAGCTGAGCCCCGGGTCTCAAGCCAAGACATGGTGGCAAGCTGATAGGCCAGAAAATCCTTCAGGCGGTTTTTAGAAAAACCTACCTGTTACCCCAAGCGAATGTGCAATCTCACATTCACGTATACTTCGGACCTCCGTTTCCTTGCCTAGTCGCCCAAGCAAGCGGTGTGTTTTACACCTTTACAAAGCCAGGCCGGTCCGGTATCCCTCGCTGACAGCTTCCAGTATTCTCCGTGGTTTAGCAGAATTGCCTATGCAGTATATTTCCGGGACTTTACCTTCCAGGGCTTTGTATAGGCGATTATTTGCTTCGTAGCCGACGGATATAATTACTGTGTCGGCTGGAATGGTTTCCTTCTTACCCTCAGCAGTAGTTACCTGAACACTGCCTTCCTTTATCTCTTCACAGGTCGCACTGGCCAGCAGGGTCACCTTTTTGCTCCTCAGTCCATCCATTAGTCGGCGTCTTGTCATGAGAAACATGTCACTAGCCATCCGCTTCAATATTTCTATGATGGTCACCGTTTTCCCCTGTCCCGCCAGATAGTGCCCCGTCTCACAGCCGACCATCCCCCCGCCGATGATGACCACATTCTGCCCGGCTTTGGCTTTGCCCGAGAGCACATCTTGAGTGGTAACCACATTTAGCTTATTAATGCCAGGTAGGCATGACTGGAGTGCCTCCTGTGGCTATCACAACGGCATCTGGATGCCCTTTGGTAATGATTTCAGCAGTGGCATCTGTATTACGCTTAACTTCCACTCCAGCTTTCTCAACTTGATTTACCAGATACTTTATCCAGGGGAAGATATCACCCTTAAACGGAGGTAGAGCAGCTATATTCAGTTGACCACCTAGCTTCTCATCTTTTTCAAACAAGGTAACCTTGTGACCTCGCTGTGCTGCCACAACGGCAGCCTGCATGCCGGCTGGCCCACCACCAACTACAGTCACCTTCTTGGCCTTTCTCACGGACTTAATCTGGCATGCTCTCTCCCTGCCCAACGCGGGGTTGACGACGCAGGTGACACCCTCGCCGCGCTCATCGAAGGCCAGGCGTTCAATACACTCCATGCAACCTATGCATGGAGTAACCTCATCAAGCCTTCCTTCAGCCGCTTTATTAGGCAGGTCCGGGTCGGCAAAAAGACGTCGACCTATGGCTATCAGGTCAGCTTTGCCCTCTTCAAGAATCTTTTCACCAAGCTCAAGGTCCAGCCTTCCCACTGCAATCACTGGCACCTTAGTTAATTTCTTGACTTCTTCAGCCAGAGGTACCAGAAAGCCCGGGGTATCGGGAATTGGAGCGGTGGTTATATAAGATCCAGCAGCATAAGCCGATACGTGAAGCGCTTGAGCACCCGCCTCCACCACCAGCGGTACCATCTGTTTGGTCTCCTCAATGGTAATCCCATTCTCCACTCCCCATTCCTGGGCATTGAACCTGACCCAAACAGGAAAATCTGGGCCTACTTCTCTTTTGACAGCCTGAAGTATCTCTATCAAAAATCTTGCCTTATTCTCGACCGAGCCACCATATTTATCCTTGCGCTGGTTGGTAGCCGAGGAGAGAAAGGCGGCGACAATGTACTGATGAGCACCGTGAATCTCCACCCCATCAAAGCCAGCCTCCTTGGCACGTCCGGCAGCCGAAGCAAACCACTTTACCCTTTCCACAATTTCCTCCACAGTTAGTTCATGAGGAGGCCCTCCCAAGATACCCATAACTCTGGTGAGCACTATCACCGGGGACGGACTGACCTGCACTACCTTTCCATCCCAGTTTTCCAGGGTGCCATGCATTATCTGGATAGCTATCTTGGCATTGAATTTATGAGCAGCATCCGTCAGTTTCCGCCATCCGGGGATAAACTTATCGTCTCCCAGAGATGCCTGATGAGACGGAGATCCCTGAGGAGACGTGGCTCTTGTCTCATAATAATCGAGCATTCTCTGACTAACAGCGCCGCCTGCTTCGGCATAGTTAGTTCCCATCGGCGGCATGACTATGCGATTCTTCAGTTTCATCTGGCCAATATTCGTCGGCTCAAAGACTTTCTTGAATCGAGTTGCAACCATCGGTGACTCCTTCCTTTATTTAAACCGTATTCTATTTTTCCCCAAGTTTACCACAAAACCAGAATTCACCATCCACATTTTAGCCTGAAAGTCCTAGGAAGATTTAGATAAAAGTGGAGGTAGGTGGCGATACTCATTACGACGGCAAAGAAATTTTTTGATAGTTAGAAATTCCTCGTTTGGGGCTCTCAGTGCAAATGCTATAATCTATCTAATGCCACAAAAGTTTGCCCATCTCCACGTCCACACTGAATATAGCTTGCTCGATGGCATGTGCCGCATCCCTCAGCTTATTACCCGGACCAAAGAGTTAGGTATGGACAGCCTGGCTATCACTGACCACGGCGCCATGTATGGCGTCATCGATTTTTATGTGGCGGCTAAGGAAGCAGGTATAAAACCAATCATTGGCTGCGAAGTCTATGTCGCCGAGACTGATTGTCATAGCCGAGAGTCAGCCCACAAAATCCCCTATCATCTTACTTTACTGGTCAAGAACGAAAATGGCTATCTCAACTTGCTCCAACTGGTTACTAAAAGCCAACTTGAGGGATTTTACTATAAGCCCAGAGTAGATAAGGAGCTTCTCAAGCTTCATCATGATGGGCTTATTGCCCTCTCAGGGTGTGCTCACGGGGAACTGGCTCGACTTATCCTCGAAGGACGAAACGAGGATCTTGTCAAGGCAGCTTCTTGGTACAAGGAAACCTTTGGCGATTACTATCTGGAGATTCAGAGGCATCCTATTCCGGAACTGGAGCAAATCAACCAGAATCTTATTTCGCTATCCACCAAACTCAATATACCGCCAGTAGCCACCTTTGATGTGCACTACATTGATAAACAGGACGCCCCAGCCCATGAACTTCTTTTGTGTGTACAGACCAATACTTCTGTGTATGATGAAAAAAGGCTGAAGCTGGCTGGCGACTTCTTTTACCTGAAAAGTCCTGAAGAGGTGGAACAACTGTTTGCTGACTTACCTCAGGCTGTGGATAATACTCAAGCCATTGCTGATATGTGTCAGCTGGAGCTGGATTTCACCAAGCTGCATCTGCCACAGGTGGAATTACCTAAAGGCCGAAAAGCCGACGATTTCCTGGCTGAGCTCTGCTGGCAGGGTCTGGAAAAACGTTACCCCAAGCCCAGCGCAGAGGCCAAGGAACGACTTAGCTACGAGCTTGATGTCATCCAGAAGACCAAATTTGCCCATTATTTCCTCGTTGTTTGGGATATAATCTCCTTTACCCGAGAACGGGGCATCTATTTTGGCGTTCGGGGCAGCGCTGCCGCCAGCCTGGCTCTGTACTGCCTGGGCGTCACTGATGTCGACCCGCTGGCATATGGGCTGGTTTTCGAGCGATTCCTTAATGTCGAGCGCCACGAACTCCCGGATATTGACCTTGATTTTCAAGACGACCGCCGAGATGAAGTCCTGGCCTATGTCAACCAGAAATATGGCTCCGACCACGTAGCCCAAATTATTACCTTCGGCACCATGGGAGCCAGAGCTGCGCTAAGAGACACGGGGCGAGCTTTAGGGATGCCTTATGCTCAGGTTGACCGGGTAGCTCGACTCATTCCTCTGGAGCTAACCATAACCCTGGATAGAGCTCTGGAACAGAACCGGGAGCTTTATGACATTTATCATCAGGATGCCGCAATACGTAACCTGATTGACTCAGCTAAGAAATTAGAGGGATTGGTCAGGCACGTCAGCACCCATGCCGCCGGTGTGGTGATAGCGCATGAGCCCCTAATTGAATATGTGCCACTACAACTGCTGGGCAAGGGTGAGCAGCGCACTGTCATGACTCAGTTCCACATGGAGAACATCGCCCGCCTAGGACTGTTAAAAATGGATTTCCTGGGACTATCTAATTTGACCATTTTGACCAAAGTAAAAGAAATCATCGCTCAGAATCATGGGATCTCCCTGGATTTGCTGCATATTCCCCTCGACGATGCTAAGACCTTTGAGTTGCTGGCTTCGGGGGAAACCAAAGGCATTTTCCAACTGGAAAGCGCCGGGATGCGCCGCTATATTAAGGAACTCAGGCCCACTAACTTTAGCGATATCGCAGCTATGGTGGCGCTCTATCGCCCGGGACCCATGGAACAAATCCCTACTTTTATTAAAGCCAAGCAGGGTGTTGCCCCTATTCACTATCCCCATCCTATTTTGAAGGAGATTTTGAAAGAAACCTACGGAGTTATCGTTTATCAGGAGCAGGTAATATTTATCGCCCAAGCTCTGGCCGGCTACAGCCTAGGTCAGGCTGACATTCTTCGTAAAGCTATGGGCAAGAAGATACCTGCGGTGATGAAGAAAGAGGAGCGCAATTTCATCGCCGGAGCTAAAAAGAAGGGCATATCATCGGAATTAGCCCAAGCGGTATTTTCTTTAATTGAGCCTTTCGCCGGTTACGCTTTCAATAAAGCTCACAGCGTTAGCTATGCCCTCATTGCTTACCGCACTGCCTATCTTAAGGCCAACTACCCCATCGAGTACATGGTTGCCTTTATCAATACTTATTCAGATAACATGGAAAGGGTCCGTTCGGCTATTGCTGAATGCCGGAGGCTAGGCATCAAAGTGCTCCCGCCAGACATTAATAAGAGCTATGCTAGCTTCGCCATCGAGAAGGATGGTGAAAATAATCTCGCTATCCGCTTTGGACTGGCGTCTATTAAAAATGTCGGCTTTGCCCCGATTGAGAATATCTTATCTGGCCGGAACTCAGGTGGCGATTTTAAGTCCATAGAAGACTTTTGCTATCGAACCGACCTGCGTAACATCAATAAGAAAGTATTAGAAAGCTTGATCAAAGTCGGTGTCTTTGATTCCCTGGGCAGCCGGAAGACGCTACTCGAGTCCCAGAATAAAATTATCTCCCTATCTCAAACGAAACAAAGAGCCAAAGAATCGGGACAAACTAGCATGTTTGATTTATGGGGTCAAGGCTCCCCCACCCCGCATGCTGATTACCAACAAGCTGAGGAGGAGGTATCCGCCAAGCAAAAGCTTATGTGGGAAAGAGAGCTGTTAGGGGTTTATTTCTCACAGCCCCTGGATTTCCTCGCCAGAGAACCATCCTCACCCGGAGTTATTTCCTGCGGCGAAATCAATATGGACATGGCTGATGAAACGGTGACCGTTAGGGGAATGGTGGTCTCGGTACGCCAGGCCCACACCAAAGATAATCGCCCCTTTGTTGTCGCCTCAATCGAGGATTTGGATGCCAGTATTGAGGTCATTGCCTGGCCCAGGCTCTACGAGAGCACTCAAGGGCTATGGCAGGAGGGCAATATCCTCAGCGTCAAGGGTGTGGTGAAGATTAGGGATGGAGAAGTGCAATTAAACTGCCAGGAGGCGACGCTCTTCCCTGTGAGACAGGAGGTGTTAAAGGAACCCCAGCGTCGCCGTGTCTTGATAGATGTCACCCAGTCGGGCGACGCCGAAAAAGACATCGAACGCCTCCATAAAATTATGGATATCCTTAAGAGTTACCCCGGGCAGGATAGGGTTTCTCTGACTATTGTCGGCGATGGCGAGATAACCAACCTGGAGATGCCTGACATAACAGTCAACTACTGCCCCGAATTAGCTGGAGAATTGAGCGAGATAGTAGGCGAAAGCAACTTCAGGCTTGCGTGAAAACGGGGTCACCTCTATTTTTCTCCACGTGCCCCACCCCAGGATTGCTTCGTCCCGATAAATCGGGACTCGCAACGACAAGTGAGGTGTCATTGCGAGCGTTTCCCGCTTCGTCATTGCGAGGAGCGTAGCGACGAAGCAATCTAGAAAAGGGATTGCCTAGGCTGCGACGCCGCTGGAAATAGACGCTGCCTTCATTTCTTGTTATATTTGAATCTATGTTTGAAGGATTCCTGGCTGGGGCAGTACACGCCGGAATAAAGAGCAAAGGCGAGTTTGATTTAGCCATTCTTTACTCCGAAGTGCCCTGCAAGGCTGCCGGCGTTTTTACTACCAGCCAGATTAAGTCAGCTCCAGTTATTTTGTCCCAGAGACATATAGCAAGAAGGCGAGCGCAGGCTATAGTAGCAAATGCCGGTTGTGCCAATGCTTGCACGGGTGAGCCAGGACTGGCAGATGCTGTGGAAATGACAAAACTGGCAGCAGCCAAGTTAGGCATATCTCCTGAGGAAGTCCTTGTCGCCAGCACCGGTGTCATTGGCGTGCCTTTGCCCATGGATAAAATCAGGGCGGGAATTTCCAAGATAAAGCCAACCCGGAGAGGGGGTCACAATTTTTGCCGGGCAATAATGACCACGGATACCAGACCTAAAGAAATGGCCGCCCAAGTACATTCAAAAGGAATCAAATTCACCATTGGTGGGGTGGCTAAAGGGGCGGGTATGATTCATCCCAACATGGCGACCCTGCTTTGTTTTATCACCACCGATGCTGTGGTGAGTGCTGATTTCTTACCGGCCGCATTACACAAAGCGGTGGATGGCTCTTTCAACATGGTCAGTATTGATGGCGATACCAGCCCCAGCGATTGTGTATTCCTATTGGCCAACGGCTTGGCTGGTAACGAGTCTATTGATTTCGATAGTGGCGGTGCTTTTCAAGAAGCTCTAAGTGCAATTTGCGCTCATCTGGCTAGGTCTGTAGCTCGGGATGGAGAGGGAGCCACAAAACTTATTGAAGTCACGGTGGAAAGGGCGGAAGACCAAGTTTGGGCTCGCCAGGCAGCTCGCACTATCGCTAGTTCACCACTGGTAAAAGCAGCCATCCATGGCAACGACCCCAACTGGGGACGTATCGTGGCTGCCCTGGGGCGAAGCGGAGCCAGGGTGAGAGAAGACAGATTGGATGTCTATTTGAATGACGTTTGTGTCATGAAGCAGGGTAACCCTGTCCCCTTCATCAGCAAAGGAGAGATGATATCGGCTTTGAGCCATAGCGATAATGTGCTTATAAGGCTATGCCTTAATTTAGGAGATGGCCAGGCCATTGCCTGGGGCTGCGACCTCTCTGAGGAATATGTTACTATTAACAGCGCGTATACCACATAATGCAAAAGAAGATTATTGTCGTCAAAATTGGCGGCAGCACCCTGGGCAACCATGATACTACCTTAGAAGACCTGGTGGAGCTTCAGAAACAGGATAAGTCTCTGGTAGTGGTCCACGGAGGCGCCAAGGTGACTTCCGAGTGGCTGGCCCGACTGGGCATTCCCACCAGCTTTGTAAACGGGTTGAGGGTCACCGATGCTGAGACACTGAAGGTGGTGGCGGCGGCGTTGGGAGGTCTGGTCAATAAAGAACTGGTAGTGGCTATCCAGGCTCTGGGGGGAAAGGCAGTAGGATTGAGTGGCTGCGACGGCAACTTACTCCGGGCAAGCGTCAAGAGCCCCGAGTTGGGCTATGTTGGCGAAATTGTCGCCGTTGACCCCACTCCCTTGAAGCTATTGCTGAATGCCGGCTATATGCCAGTGGTGGCGCCCATAAGTTTCGGTTCGGTCGAAGGCCGGGTCATGCTGCTTAACGTTAACGGAGATACAGCAGCCGGGGAGATTGCCGCGGCGCTAGCTGCCGAAAAATTGATATTCCTGACCGACGTTGATGGCATTCACGGCGGCTCGGGACAGGTAGTCCCGACTCTCAACTTAGCTGAGGCCAAGGATATGCTCGCTTCAGGCGTAGCCTCCGGGGGCATGATTCCCAAAATAGAGGCTAGCCTCCAAGCCCTGACTACCACCAAAGTCGTGCGCATCATAGATGGCCGAGCTTCCCATGCTTTACTCCAGGACATCACCGGAAAGGTCCGGCAAGCTAAATCACGAGGTACCACAATTGTCTCAGAATAATTGGCCAGAGTTAGAACAGAAGCTCTTTCTCAGAACGATCTCTAGAGTTCCCGTGACTCTGGTTCGCGGTAAAGGGGCTCGAGCCTGGGATGACCAAGGTCGAGAATATCTCGACTTTGTCGGCGGCTGGGCAGTAAACAGCCTGGGGCATTGCCCTCCAGTGGTCGTCAAGGCCCTGGAAAAGCAAGCTAAAACCCTGATCCAGGCATCCAACCAGTTTTATACCATCCCTCAGATAGAGCTGGCCCAGATTCTAATTAAGCATAGCTGTCTGGATAGAGTTTTTTTCTGCAACAGTGGCGCTGAAGCTAACGAAGGGGCAGTGAAACTAGCTCGCCGCTATGGCAAGCTTCGCCTCAATGGCGCTTACGAGGTCATTACTACCTATAGTTCTTTTCACGGGCGGACTCTGGCTATGACCGCTGCCACAGGGCAAAGTAAATTTCAGGAGCCTTACATTCCTCTGCCTGATGGCTTTGTCAATGTGGAATATAACAATGTCGAGGCAATCAAGCAGGCAACCACTGAACAGACCTGCGCTGTCATTCTGGAGCCAGTCCAGGGAGAAGGTGGGGTTAATGTCCCCGACGATGACTATCTCAGAAAAGTGCAAGGCTGGTGTCGGGGAAAGGGCATCCTGTTTATTCTGGATGAAGTCCAGACAGGCATCGGTCGGACAGGGACTCTTTTCGCCTACGAACAGTATGGAGTCGAGCCCGACATAATGACTTTGGCCAAGGGACTGGGCAGCGGCGTGCCCATTGGTGCTTTCTTAGCTAAAGAAAATGCCTCCGTCTTTTCCCCGGGTGAGCACGGCTCGACCTTTGGTGGCAACCCGCTGGTCTGTGCCGCTGCTTATGCCACACTGAAATACATCATCGACCACGACATACCGGCACAGGTTAAACGAGTCGGAAGTTATTTCCTGACCAGGCTGGAAAGCCTGAAGCAGCAGTTTGATTTCATCACTGAGGTGAGGGGTCGGGGACTCCTGATAGCTCT
>JBEKTM010000121.1:0-4264 GCA_049516035.1 Dehalococcoidia bacterium | reverse complement strand
TGGAAGCGCAATAAACGGGAAAAGGTGTTGAATCCCGACCTCTGGGAGAGGCTCTGGCAAATATGCGAGCACCATGAGGTACAGTTTAGCTGGGTTAAGGGGCATGCCGGAACTCCGGAAAATACACGCTGCGATGAGCTGGCCATGCAAGCTGCCCAGCAACCGAATTTGCCTGGTGATGAGGGTTATATTTCTCAGAGTGAGACAAAGTAAACAGCAAAGACTCAGGGAAAGGCATCTTGAGGAAAATCCTAAAAAATGCCAAAATCAGTGTAGCAACCTTGAGCAGTTGTGCTAAGGTATTCATTCCCCGGTAGCTCAACGGTAGAGTGGGCGGCTGTTAACCGCTTGGTTGCAGGTTCGAGTCCTGCCCGGGGAGCTTGGAATCCATCTCAAATTTTTCATAATCACTCTTCATGCTTACCGATTCCCTTGACAGTGTGGGAGGTGATATAATACAAAAACAATATGATTCAGGCTTAAGAAATTAGCGCCAGAAAGGGAACGAGAAAATGAGTGAGACCGAAACCTTTGAACAGTTGAAAAAGCTGATCGTGGAGCTGTTGGAGGTTGATGAATCAAAAGTGGTCCCCAAAGCATCATTTGTTGATGACTTTAATGCTGATAGCCTGGATTTTATTGAATTGATCACTGCGGTGGAGGACACATTCAAAATCGAGATCCCCGATGAGGACGCGGAAAACCTACAAACTGTTCAGGACGCAATCGACTACATCGAATCAAAAATCTAGAAAGTAGCCATTGTCGGAATAATCACTCATGCCTCCATTTATTTGTTGCTTGTGACGATGCGATAAGGCTAGAAAATAAGTGTTGAACAAGCGTGAACAGAGCACTTAAAAGAAGAGTAGTAATCACTGGACTGGGCGCTATTACTCCCTTAGCCACGGGTGTTGAGGAATCTTGGCGAAAGCTATGCCAGGGTAAATCAGGAGTCGCCAGAATCACCAAGTTTGAGCCCTCTGGTTTTAACGTGCAAATCGCTGCCGAACTCAAGGATTTTCATCCTGAAGATTTTCTGGATAAGAAAAAAATTAGAAGGACAGACCCCTTCATACAGTATGCGCTAGTGGCTGCTCGCATGGCAATAAATGACGCCAGATTAAATATAAATGGAACCAATGCCAGCAGGGTAGGAGTAGTGCTAGGCTCATGTGCTGGCGGCATGAACATGTTCGGAAAGAACCTTTTCGCCCTTCGTGATGAGGGGCCAGAGAAGGTTTCCCCTTTCTTCATTCCTGGATTTATAGCCAACATGGCGGTAGGGGAGGTCTCCATGGATTTTGGCGTCCGGGGACCGAGCAAATGTGTGGTTACTGCCTGTGCCACCGGAAACAATTGTATTGGTGATGCTTTCAGGCTTATTCAATATGACGAAGCAGATGCTATGATTGCCGGAGGGAGCGATGCCTACATTCTTCCCATAGCCATTGCTGGATTTGACAAAATGAGAGCTCTATCCCGAAGGAATAATGAGCCCGAGAAGGCGAGCCGTCCCTTTGAGAAGGATCGTGATGGTTTTGTAATCGGAGAAGGTGCCGGCGTTGTTATCTTGGAGGAAATGGAGTCAGCCGTACGCAGAGGGGCTAAAATCTATGCCGAGCTCATTGGCTACGGCTCCAACATCGATAGCTTTCATATAACTGAGCCTGACTGGGAAAATCAAGCCCGGTGTCTTAAGCTGGCCCTGAGTGACGCCGCTATCTCGCCCAGCGATGTTGAGTATATTAACGCCCATGGGACGTCCACCGCTGTCAATGACGTATCAGAGACTAAAGCTATAAAGGCAGCCTTGGGAGAACACAGCAAAAAAGTGCCCATAAGCTCCAATAAATCTATGGTCGGTCATTTGTTGGGGGCGGCAGGTGGAGTAGAAGCTATCTTCACCATTCTTACTATCAGGGATGGCATTGTACCGCCTACCATAAATTATGATACCCCGGACCCTGAGTGTGACTTAGATTATGTCCCTAATATCGCCAGAAAGGCACAGGTAAATATAGCTCTTTCCAACTCCTTTGGCTTTGGCGGAGTTAATGCCACCCTTGTCTTTAGGAAGTTCAAGGAATAGTAATTCCAAAAACGTCGTGCAGGGTATTCCACAACTCTTCCTCACTGGCAAATGCACCAATTTTCACGTACTGAATTACGCCTTCACTATCGACAAACAATGTAAATGGAATAGCTCCGCGTGTGTTGTTGTAGACCAGACAGTAGCCCACGAAAGCTTCTCTATTGCTATCCAGTGCTACTGTCATAGTTGGTTTATAGTCGCCGAAGAAATTTTGCACACTTGCAGCATTATCAACCATATTAATGGCTATGACCTTTATCTCTCCTTTACTTTGTTGGGCTACATCTTCCAAGTAGGGCAGTTGTTCCACGCAATAGGGACAGGAAATAGACCAGAAATTAAGCACTACTGGAGTCCCCTTTAGCGTAGATAGAGTTGTTTCATTCCATGTAATAATAGGCAATGTGAGGTCTGATGCGTTGTTGGATTGTGGCGTTGAATCTGACGGGTTGGAGGAATTACGACTCAGAGCGACTCCAACTATAGCACCAACAGCGACAATCACAATTGCCACTATTAACCCAGTCTTTTTTGACATCCTAATGGCCATATTAATAACCTCCTGGCATGAGCCCGCTGAGATACTCTAAGCAACCAGCCAACATCGGAATTCCCATGCTGTTAATAAGCAGTGCTGTGCCTACCATAAAGGTAACGCAAGCATGACGGCTAAGTCAAAAGCACGGATAAATATAGCTCTTTCCAACTCCTTTGGCTTTGGCGGAGTTAATGCCACCCTTGTCTTTAAGAAGTTCATACAATAATGATTCAGAAAACGTTGTCTATGGTATTTTGCAATTCCGTCTCACTCGAAAATGCGCCAATTTTTTTGTACCGCACCAAACCTTCACTATCGATGAATAATGTAAATGGAATACTCCCTCGTGGGTTAATGTAATTCTGGCAATAGTCCGTGAAAACTCCTGTACTTTGATCCAGGGCTACTACCATTACCGGTTCATAGTCGCCAAAGAATGCCTGTACTGTTGAAGCACTTTCACCAACATTAACGGCTATGACATTTATCTCTCCTATTTTTTGTTGAGCTACATCTTCAAAGTAAGGCAGTTCCCCACGACAAGGACCACACCATGTAGCCCAGAAATTAAGCACTACTGGTGTCCCTTGTAGCTCAGACAGGGTTATGTTAGCACCCGTCAAGGTAGGCAATGTGAAGTCTGGTGCCTTACTTGACGGACTGGGGGAACTGCAACTCAGCGCGGTTACAACTAAAGCAAGAACCGCACTAATCAGGGTTACCCATATCAACCAAGTCTTTTTTGACATTCTAATGGCCATATTGATAACCTCCTGGTATCAGCCCGCTGAGATATTCTAGATAACCGGTCAGCATCAAAATCCCTACGCTGATAAGCAGTACCGCGGCCACTATGGAGGTGACAAAAGCATGACGACTCAGCCATTTGATGTATCGAGATGCTGACCCCCACGCCAGACTCACGGCGACAAACGGCAGTCCCAGTCCCAAACAATAAGCAAGTAAAAGATAAACGCCCTGCCACGCTGTTTGTGAGCTCGCAGCTAAGGCTAGTACGCCACCCAGAATCGGGCCAACACAAGGAGTCCAGCCCAGGGAAAATATCGCCCCTATTAACAGAGACCTTAGATAGCCTGTGCCCTTAGCTCCGGCAAAGTCAAGACGTTTCTCATAATTGAGCCAGGGCACTTTAGTGGCCACCGCCATGAATATACCGAACAGGATTAACAATACACCAGCCACGTTATACAGTAGTTTGAAGGGCACCACGGCTCCCAGTAAGCCCAAAGAAGCTCCTAAAGCGATGAACACCAAGGAAAAACCGACTATGAAACTGATGGTATGAAGGAAAATATGTCTTCGCTCGGGAAGGATTGAGGTAAGAACTGATGCCCCAGCTATGTTGGCCAAATATACTGGCACCAGCGGTAAAATACAAGGTGATAAAAAAGATAGAATCCCCGCGGCGAAAGCCGTTAAGAAGGTTATGCTTGGCATCTGTGTATCTTCTTTGTTTAGTATAGCAATTATGCCATAAATTCAATAGCATAGAGCTTTTGCTACCACACAGTATTTGATACAATAATTGACGCTGGGGCTGTAGCTTAGTCGGGAGAGCGCCTGCTTTGCAAGCAGGAGGTCAGGGGTTCGAATCCCCTCAGCTCCACCAT
>JBEKTM010000120.1:0-4334 GCA_049516035.1 Dehalococcoidia bacterium | reverse complement strand
GAGTTGGCGTGGGCGTTGTTGACGTTTTAGCGCAGCCAATCAGCATTGAGACACTAGCTATCAACACCACCAAGATAATAAGGAACTTTTTCATTTTTTATCCCCTCCTTTTCGTTTTTTAGTTGTACATTTATTGCGATGTAACAGTCATTTATGCCAAACTTGTATATTTTCCTGATTCGTACTTAATACTTGAACCTCATGCCTTTAGCATAATTCAACCGGCCGATATAGAACTCTTCTTCATTTTCGGGTGGGGTTATCCCGGCAGCTTTAACACCTGCCCGCATCGCATCTTTTTGGCGTTGAAATATCGGCGCGGATGGTTGCCTGAACATACCGCCGTTGCCGCCGGTTAACCATTGCATGTATTTCATTCCCAGCATACCGGCTGTAAAAGCTGCGTCCCTTGCGCCAAGGGTGATCGGGGCAAGCTCCCAGTATAAATCCATAGCCTTAAGAAAGTCACCTTTTAAGAACAGATTAAACATCCTTACGATACGGGGATTATCCGAGGACTGGTCGAATATAACGTAATCAGCCGGGCCAGCCCACTGTTGCTTGTATTGAGCAACGGTTATGGGCCATTCGGAGGGTTCGGCAGCCTGAAACAATATCTTGTCGCCGACACGGTGATGAATCTCAGCCCACTTGCCGATGCCGTCGCTCAAGTATGCCTTTACCGACACGACATTCGGTATATCTGTTATCTTTTCAATGAGCTTTGGGTTAAATTGACTCGGGTGAAACCTGCCGAAGTCGAACTTGGGTTTAGGCCAGAGGTCTATGGCCAGGTTGGTAGCATCGCACACCTTCTTGGTTGCGCGGTAGATATCTTCTTCAGTTTTTGCGTAGAACATACCCGGCCAACCGAGCAGGGTGTGCGTGCCGCCCACCTTCTCAAAGTGCTTGAGTAGTTCTATGTCCCGCTCGATAGTATCTATACCCGTGAACATTGATACGAGGGTCTTACCTTTGGCTTCATTACAGGCTATCTCCACATATCTCTTGCGTTCCTCGAAGGTTAAAGCGCAGATCTCAGTCTGACAAAAGACGCTGAACACACCCTTGTTGATGTTATGCCTTACATCATGTCTGATGCCTTCTTCATCCAGCTCCTTAAGGTCAGGAGTGAAAGAGGGACTTGTGGTGCCACACAACCCCTTATAATTCTTTTTAGCCCATTGTTTTGCTTCTGATTTCGTAAATTCCATTTTCATACCCCTTTTTGAAAGTTCTATTTGCCTATCGTATTCTTATCAAAGTAAATGTTGCGTTACTTATTTAACCAGAGCTCCTCTACCTTCCAACCCCAAGAAAACCTTTCACTCCAACCGGCATCCATAACGTAAGAATTGTAGGCAAAACCGCTGCCGCCGTTAAAAACTGGGATAACCTGGGCCCCTTGAGACAAATAATTGTTAACGGCGTGTATGAGATTGAGGTCCGCAGCACGCGAAGTCATCGACGCATTATACAATTGTATAAACTCCGGCGTTCTCAGCCAGACGCCGTTCTGGAACTGTAAGCCGGGCTGAAATGAAAACGCTAATGTACCGTTCCAGTTCGATCCTCCGGAGACAGGCTGCAAAATCAGAGCGTTCTGAAGGGTATTTGAATCTTGCATCCACTTCGGTATGCTATCAGGATAACTCAATGCCAGTTTAATGCCTACGGCGGCCAGATTAGTCTGAATTGCTACCGGGATGTTACGGTCGATACCTACGGGTATTACCGAGAGGGTAGCACTAAAACCATTGGGGTATCCTGCATCTGTTAAAAGCTGCTTTGCCTTATCAACATTATACTTTCGAGCGAGACTGAAATTAGGATCATAAGCAGGATCTCCGGGGGGGGGTATCTGGTACGGGGCCGGCCAGAATCCATAGCTAAAAGCCTTGGCTATGGCCTCACGGTCGATGGCATACTCCACTGCCTCGCGCACTTTCTGGTTAGCAAACGGGGAGTCCGGATGAGCAGTATCGGGCAGCAGGCTGAATGTAGACATCACTTTCACGTGTTCTTCAAGCCCCAAGGCTTTGAGGTCAGCCGCCATTTTCCCCGGTTCTATCTGTATTGCATCCGCCTCCCCGGCTTGCATAGCTGCTTTCTGAGTCAGTGGATCGGCTATATAGAGGATTTTCACCCCGTCCAAATAGGGTTTACCCTTTATCCAATAGTTCGGATTTTTCACGGCCTCGTAGCTGACATCACGCTGAAAGCTAACAAACTTGAAGGGGCCGGTCCCTACCGGGTTAGCTCTCATCCAATCAATTCCGTTCTTTTGAAAAGCCGCTTGGGAGACCATCAGGGAGGGAGCTTCCATACCAGTTAAAATCGTATTAGACCATGAATTCAAATTGAGACGGATGGTATAGTCGTCAATAATATCAACTGACACCCAGTAAGGCTGCGACTTTTTGGCGATTGTGTTGTCCAAGTTCCATTTGGCAACTTGAGCATTAAAATCGGACCCATCATGGAATTTGACGCCTTTCCTGAGGCTAAAGGTGATAGATTTCAGGTCATCGGCAACTTTATAAGATTCCGCCAGGCAAGGGGTTATATTGCCTTGAGAATCTACGTGGAGTAGGGGTTCTACAACCAATTGGGCAGTCATGTAATCGTTGGCAAAAAGGTCGGCCGGCCAACCCCCGGAGCCTGACGGGCTGGCCCATATTATTATTTTAAAAGTACCGCCGGACTTGGGAGCCTCGGATGGAGCTGGGGAAGGTGTCGGGGTTGGGGAAGGTGTTGGGGTTGGAGACGGAGTTGGCGTGGGCGTTGTTGACGTTTTAGCGCAGCCAATCAGTATTGAGACACTAGCTATCAACACCACCAAGATAATTAAGAACTTTTTCATTTATTCTCCCTCCTAATTATATTTATATATTTTTCTTTGCCTTAAATGAACATCAGTTACTATTTATTAATTCTGCTCCGGTTTATTAACAATAGCTTGCGAAATTTTTCAAACCTCATATTTTTTTAGCCTGGCACCTTTAGCGTAATTTACTCTCCCTACATAGAATTCCTCTTCAGGCTCGCGTGGAGTCAGTCCTATTGCCCTCAGGCCAGCCCTGATTCTCTCTTTTTGGTAATCGTATAGTCTGCCGGTGGGCTGTCTAACCATGCCGCCATTGCCGCCATTGCACCAGTGGGCATATTTGTCGCTAAGGGCGGTGACAATACCGGTATGAAAATAGGAGTCTTCTAACCCTCCTGAACCATCTCTTAAATTACTCAGCTCCCAATAAATATCCAGAGCTTTATTGATTTCACCTTTCAACAAAAGTTTAAATATTTCAACCATGCGCGGTTTATCAGGAGTCTGCATCCCATAAAAAGGTCCGGCGCCGGCCCACTGCTGGCCGTATTCAGGGACGGTAGTAAACCATCTATCGGGCATAGGGTCGTTGACCAGGATTTTATCGCCGCAGAGCCGGAAAGACATCACAGTAATCGCCATGGAACTGCCTCCGCCGATTTTCATAGCAACTACGTTCGGGATATCGGCTATCCGGGGCAGGAGATCCGGTGGAAAATAGCTCGGATGAAATTTCCTGGTATGGAGTCTGCCGGGATAAAACACTATAGCCAGGTTGGTAGAATCGCACATGTGTTTATACATCTGGAAGATGTCTTCTACCGATCTAGGGTAGTATTGTACGGGGTGACCAAGCGTAACAAAGGTCCCTCCAACTTTTTCGATATACTGAAGCATCTCGATGTCCTGTTCGACGGTGTCCTGCATTACCGCTACCGAAGTGTGTATTTTGCCCCTGGCTTCATCGCACACTATTTCCACAAATTTTTTTCGCTCTTTAAACGTCATTCCGCAGGCTTCAGGCGCGACTAAAGCGGAGGCGAATCCGTTGGCTATAATGTGATTAACATCATACCTGATGCCCTCTTCATCCAGTTCCTGTAAATCAGGGGTAAAGGAAGGGAAAATAGGTGCTTCCAACCCCTTCAGATTCTTCTTAGACCACTTTTTCGCTTCTGACTTCGTGTATTCTAAAGCCATTTAGGCCTCCTTTTAGAGGATTTTATTAGATATTAATCGTTATTTCTGATAACTCCTTATAATATCGACTTAATCCGGTTTGATAAGAATGGTGTCTTTGTTTTTTAATCCTTACCCGTAACAGGTTTTATCTTTAGTCTCAAGTCAATTAAAACTTCAAACAACTATTAAAATAAGATTGGTGCCCCTATACGTATACGTACTTGATTTTTAGTTAACCAATAATATAATATACTTACAGGAATGTCAAGTCCCCTCGGTTCACCAGATAAGGTTCGATCACAATAATATTTTTATTAATATACAT
>JBEKTM010000119.1:0-4508 GCA_049516035.1 Dehalococcoidia bacterium | reverse complement strand
AGCCCACTTCTTAAGAATTCACGAGCCAACCTACTTCTATAGTTCGCTGTGGCAAAAACTGGGAGGACGAAGAAATGAAAGCTGATATAAAGGTTGATAGGGCAAGGGTGGGCGATGCTAACTCCATGCACCAGTTAATCAGTCATTTTGCTGATAAAGGGGAGGTGTTGCCTCGCGCCTTATCTGAGATATATGAAGATATTAGAGATTACTTCGTAGTCAGGAAAAGAGGTCAGGTTATCGCTTGTGCGGCATTGCATGTTACCTGGGTTGATTTAGCAGAAATCAAGTCCTTGGCTGTCGATGAAAAGGCACAAAACCAAAGGGTTGGCTCTTCACTGATCCAGGCCTGTCTGGAAGAAGCTGACGAATTAGGCATATCCCGGGTTTTTTGTCTTGTTCGTAAGCCGGCTTTTTTTAAAAAACATGGCTTCCAACTAATTGACAAAAAGGAACTGCCTCAGAAGGTGTGGGCAGAATGCTATCGTTGTCCCAAGTTTCCCGACTGCGATGAGGTAGCTCTTATTCGCTACATTTGAGGCCAAGAGCATGTTGAAGCCAGAAAAGAAGCTAGCTACCCAGCAGATTTATCACGGGCGCGCGGTAAATATACGCGTGGACACTGTAGCGAAAGCTAGCGGCACGAAGACCACCAGAGAGGTGGTGGAGCACAGCGATTGTATAGCTGTAGTAGCTCTTGATGAACAAGGTAATGTCCTTCTGGTCCGCCAGTTCCGCCATGCCGTGGACAGGTTTCTTCTGGAAATACCAGCTGGTGGCATTGATCCTGGTGAAGAGCCCCTTGACTCCGTGCGCCGCGAACTACAGGAGGAAATTGGCTATTTCCCCCGGAAAATAGACAAGTTGGGGGGCTTTTATGCCACCCCAGGCTATGGCACGGAGTACCTCCATTGCTTTGTGGCTACTGACCTTGTGCCCGCCCGTCTCGTGGCTGAGGATACCGACGAAATCGAGCTGGTCCGCGTTTCCCCGGATGAGATACCTCGACTTATTACCTCAGGCGAAATCTGCGATGCCAAAAGCATCGCTGCCTTGCTCATGTTCCTCTTTAGACGGCGAAATGGGCAATAACGGCTTGACCCAGGGAGATGCCACCGTCATTACAGGGCACTTGCCTGTGAGTAAAAACCTGTAAACCGCTGCTTTCCAGTAGGCTGACCGTTTTTCTCAATAGTAAACGATTCTGGAATACGCCGCCGCTTAAGGCTACCTGGCTGATGCCAGTTTCATCAGCTACCAAGTGGCACATCTCATTTATCATCCGGGCTACGGTATTGTGGAATTTGACCGCTATCCTCTCTTTTGAGATACCCTGATGTAAGTCTTCTATTACGGCTGAGAATAGACCCTTCAGGCGCACGATTCTTATTCCCTCGTCTTCTACTATGTCGTATGAGTAGCTTTCTCTAACATCAGAGATTGCTTCGTCGCTTACGCGCCTCGCAATGACAGAAGAGGGCTCCTCGCCATACAAAGCGTGAGCAGCCATCTCCAGTTCCACCGCCGCCTGCCCTTCATAATCTATTTCGCCCCTTATGCCCAGCAAGGCGGATATGGCATCGAAGAGGCGTCCCATGCTTGAGGTAAGCGGTGAATTTATTCTTCTTTCTATCTGGCGCTTGATAATCTCTATTTCAACTTCGCCAACTTGCCCGATAGAAGCCAATTGAGATTGCTTCCCCTTCACTTCGTTCAGGGTCGCAATGACAACGTTGAGGGCATTTTCCCCCAACAGAGTGAGAATATAGCCGATGGCGGTGCGGCGGGGTCTTTTTATAGCGGCGGCTCCTCCGGGCAAAGGTAAGTATTCCAGATGTCCTACCCTGCGAAAATTACGGTAGTCAGCGACCAAGAATTCCCCTCCCCAGATATTTCCATCGGCACCCATCCCCGTGCCATCGAAAGCCACACCGATAACCGGGGACTCCAATCCATTATCAGCCAGACAACTGGCGATATGGGCATGGTGGTGCTGCACAGGAATAAGCTTCATACCGGACTCGCTTAACTCCCGGGCATACTTGGTAGCCAGATAATCAGGGTGGAGGTCATGGGCAATGATTTCAGGCTCTATACGGAAAAGCCTTTTATACAGGGATATAGTGCTGTCGAAATGTTCCAAAGTTTCCATATTCTCCATATCGCCGATATGCTGTGATAAGAAGGCATAGTTATCTTTGGTCAGACAGAAGGTATTTTTCTCCTCAGCACCACAACCCAGCACCTGCCTGGCATTAAACGGGAGGCGGATGGGATAGGGAGCGTAGCTACGCGCCCGCCTTACAAGCTGGCTTGTGCTCCTTTCTACTACGGCCACGCTGTCGTCGTAGCGGGAGTAGATATCCCGATTATGGATTAGAAAGTAATCGGCAATCCCGGAAAGCCTCCTTAAGGCTTCATCATTGTCTCGGGCGATAGGCTCTTCACTGAGATTGCCGCTGGTCATCACTAAAGGCCGGCCCGTGTCCCTGAGCAGTATGTGGTGAAGCGGGGTATAGGGCAGCATAACCCCTAAGAATCGTAAATTTGGTGCTACTTCTCGAGATACAGCTGAGTCCTCCCGCCACTTCATGAGTACGATGGGGCTTTGAGACGAGGTGAGCAATTTTTCCTCCTCCGGCGAGACATAGCAATGCTTTTTAGCTTCGTCAATAGTAGCAACCATTATGGCAAACGGCTTGGATGGGCGCTTCTTCCTCTGCCGCAGCGTTTTGACTGCGATGTCGTTCGTGGCATCGCAAGCCAGAAGAAAACCCCCTAAGCCTTTAATGGCCACGATTTTCCCTTCTTTAAGGAGCTGACTGGCAGCAGCTACAGGATTCGAGTCGGCTATTAGATTGCCCCGGTTATCAACTAGCTGGACCTGGGGGCCGCATTTCGGGCAGGCGTTGGGCTGGGCATGGAAACGGCGGTCCAGGGGATTATCATATTCCGCCTGGCACTGGGGGCACATCTGGAAGTAGCGCATGGTGGTTTTGGGGCGGTCATAGGGCATATCCTCAATTATGGTAAAGCGGGGGCCGCAATTGGTGCAGTTGGTAAAGGGATAGCGATAGCGGCGGTCTTCAGGATTCAGCAACTCCCCAAGGCAAGCCGGGCAGGTAGCGACATCCGGAGAAATAAGCTGGTATTTCCCTGTCTGTGCCTGGCTCTGCCGAATTTCAAAGCTCTTATAACCGCGGGGTGGGTGATACTCAATATTTACGCTCTCGATGTGAGCCAGCGGTGGGGCTTTTGTCTCGAGCTCTCGCTTGAACTTATCAATAGCTTCTACAGCACCTTCTACCTCAATCCTGACATCCTCTGAAGTGTTGTAAACCCATCCCTTAAGATTGTGTTTGACAGCCAGTCCGTAGACGAAAGGCCGGAAGCCGACGCCCTGGACGATGCCCCGGACGCTAATAGAAGCTGATTTGAGGGACTGTCTTGCTGCTTTTGACATATACTACCCACGAAAATCTGGCGATTATCGCGGGACCCCGCTTATTAAAATCAAAATTCGCCTGGGGTTAGTTTATAGGACGATTCCTGAGGAATGCAATATCCAGTTAAATTTATACCAACACGCCCTCGATTTCGGTCATAACTTCTTCGTCAATGCAGTGTTCGAGGGTAATTGCTGCGCTGGGACAAGCAGCAACACACACGCCGCACCGTTTGCACCTAAGGTCGTTTATAACTGCTACAGACTTATCCTCAGATTTCTCTAATTTGATGGCTTCATAGCTGCACAGGAGAACACAAACCCCACATCCGCTGCATATCTCCCGATTGAGTTCAATTTCTGGTATCTCAATCTGAAGCTGTAGCATCACACATGCTTTACAACTCTTACACGGGCCGCAGCATAGACATCTCCCAGCCTCTTTCACAGCTTCTTCCAGGGTAAATCCCTTTTCAAAGGGTTTGAAGTTTATCCTCTTTTTCGCAGGCAACCATGTAAGCTCAGGTTGAGGCTGGTACTCTGTAGCCGTGGGAATAGCTGCTTTCTCATATCCCTTCTCTCTGCCTTTCTTAAGATCTTCGCCCTTGAGGTAGCGGTCTATAGACTCGGCAGCTATTATCCCTTCTCTCATTGCCTCCGAGGCAAAGCCTATTCTCCTGACATCGCCTCCGATGAAAATCCCCTTTTTGCGGTTGCTCATCAGAGTAAGTGGGTCGACGTCAATCCTGCCTCTTTCATCCAATAAATCCTCTTGCTGGAAGAATTTTCTCTCCGCACCTTGTCCGATGGTAACGAGCAGCACGTCTCCCTCCAGATATATCACGTCACTCTTGTCAAACTTGGGATTAAATCCAATATATCCCATCTGGTCGTAGACCGATGTGCACCGAGGGCACTTTATCTTCCGGAATTTCCCATCCTCACCAATTATCTCTTCCACGCCGCGGGAATAGACGATTTGAATTCCTTCCTCAGTGGCGCCTTCGATTTCTTCAACATCAGCCGGTATCCCATCCTTGGAAGATTTGTCTTCATTCTCCAG
>JBEKTM010000118.1:0-5522 GCA_049516035.1 Dehalococcoidia bacterium | reverse complement strand
GTCACCAATCCGATAGATATTCGGCGTTAGTGGGCTTGGGTCAATTGCCAATGTAACCTGAGAAGCCATCACTGGCAATACCATGCCAAACATGGAAACTAGCATTGCCAGTATGACCAGTATTGGCAAAAGTATTCTTTTTTTCATTTTTCCTCCTTTTTCTTGCCTTAATTATATTACTTTAATATCATTAATCATACTTAATACTATTGTACCACCTAGTATTGTCTTGTCAATACCTTTACGGTTATCAGCCAGAACCATTTTGCGCCTGTATGTAGTACTTTCTGGTGATCGACGAGGAAAGGAGCTTACGATACCATAAATAAAGTCCCTAGAGATAATTAAGGAAGAGGTAGCATGAAGACAAAACCGAGGAACTCAGGAATGTTGACGACTGTTGAGGTAGCTCAGGTCTTGCATATTTATCCCGCCACTGAGGCGCTGGAGTAACAACGGAAGAATAAAGGCATACCGCATTACCCCGCGGGGTGACCGCAGATTCAAGCGCGAGGAAATCGCTCACTTCTTGGCTGAACTTAACGCCCAGGCCGACGACTGGCAGAAAGCCGAGAGCAGGCAGTTGTCACGGTAGTCAATATGAGGAAACAGTCTTATCTTTCTCCGTCGCGCTGAGTTTGCTCATCCTTCCTTCTATTATGCTACATAGTCAACCGCATGCATCGCCACTCGATTCCGCCTGTCATTGCGAGGCACGCTAATGCCGAAGCAATCTCGTGGAGGGGAAATGAGATTGCCACGCTTCGCTCGCAATGACAGAGAGGGATTTCAGCTTCTATACCGGGGCAGCTCCGCAGGCAGGTTCAGGCGCAATTAGAGCTCAGTATCTCCTCCAGCACAACCTTCCACCTATCCCTCAGGAGCCTGGTGTCCAACTTGATTTGTGTAGGGCCTATTTTAACTGCGCCATCGTAACTTTTGCCTGGAGATTGCTTCGCTACGCTCGCAATGACAGTTTCTTGGGGCTTTATGACAATTTGCCTTCCCTGCGTGGAAATGGAGCTGACTTTTGCCTGCACAGCCAGAACTTTGATTTTCACTATATAAAGAAGATTTTTCACAGGCTCGGGCAAGGGACCAAATCTATCCTGGAATTCTCGAGCCACATCCTCTACTTCCTCGATATGCTCCACTTTAGCCAGTCTGTTATAAAGGCTTAAACGAGTATTTAGATTGGAAACGTACTCTTCCGGTATGTGAGCGTCTAAGGGCAGCGATATGCTGGGAGATTGCTTCGCTTCGCTCGCAATGACACTCTTCCTCACTTCGCCAGCTTGCTTGGCTTTCAACTCCTCCACTGTCTCAGCCAGCAACTGGCAATAAAGGTCAAAACCCAGAGCTGCGATATGCCCGCTTTGCCTGACACCCAAAAGATTGCCCGCCCCTCGAATTTCTAGATCCTTCATAGCAATAGCAAATCCCGAACCCAGCTCAGTAGCCTCCAGGATAGTTCTGAGCCTCTTGTAAGCTTGAGGGGTCAGCTGCTTCCCTTCTTCAAAGAAGAAATAAGCATAAGCCTGGTTGATACCGCGACCCACCCTGCCCCTCAATTGATAAAGCTGAGCCAGACCGAACCTGTCAGCCTGGTCGATAATCAGTGTGTTGACATTAGGCATATCCAGACCTAACTGGATGATAGTGGTAGTCACCAGAATATCATACTTGCCAGCGATAAAATCCGTCATTACCTTTTCCAATTGCTCTTCAGGCATTTGCCCATGAGCTATGGCCAATCGAGCTTCGGGCACTAAATCCTGTAATTTGCGGGCAGCTAAAGCAATGCTCTGAACGCGGTTATGGACAAAGAAGACTTGCCCATTTCTCTCCAGTTCCCGCAATATGACCTGTCTGACCAGACTGTCATCATAAGCCCCGACATAGGTCTTGACAGACAGGCGTTCTTCAGGAGGTGTGCCCACGATGCTCATATCCCTGATTCCGGTTAAAGACATGTGCAGGGTGCGTGGGATGGGCGTAGCACTGAGAGCCAGGGTGTCCACTTCCCTCCTTATCTGCTTGAGTTTTTCCTTCTGCACCACGCCAAACTGCTGTTCCTCATCAATTATCGCCAGCCCCAGGTCTTTGAACATGACGTCTTTCTGCAAAAGACGATGAGTGCCAATGCATATGTCCACAGTGCCCTGGGCTAAGCCTTCCAGAATTTCCCGTTCTTTTTCCGGCGGACAGAAGCGGCTCAGCATTTCTACTCTTAGAGGAAAGGTTTGCAACCTCTCAGAAAAGGTCAGAAAATGCTGCTGAGCCAGCACGGTGGTCGGGACCAGAATAGCTACCTGTTTATTATTCATAACCGCCTTAAAGGCTGCACGCAAAGCTATCTCGGTTTTGCCATAGCCCACATCGCCGCAGATGAGCCGGTCCATGGGCTTAGCTTTTTCCATGTCCTCTTTAACCGTCATGATGGCTTCAATCTGGTCTGGTGTTTCCACATAAGGAAAAGATGCCTCTAGTTCTTGCTGCCATAGCGAATCTGCAGAGAAAGCGAAGCCAGGAGCTACCTCTCGAACAGCATAAAGGTCAAGGAGCTCTTGAGCAATTTCCGCCACCGATTCCTTCACCCTATTCTTGGTCCTTTGCCATTCCGGGGTTCTCAAACGGCTCAAGTGTGGTGCCTGGTCGCCAGCACCGATGTAGCGGCTGACGCGGTCTATTCGTTCAGTAGGCACATAGAGCCTATCGCCACCGGCATACTCTAGAACAAGATATTCTCTCTCCACTCCGTCGGAGGACATCTTGGTCAGCCCGCGGAACCTGGCGATGCCATGGTCAATATGGACAACATAATCTCCGGGAGCTAACTGAGGCAGGAACCATTGGTGAGGTACAGGCCTCTTCCTGCCAGCTCGTGGCTGCTTCACAAAGCCGAAGAGCTCGACATCGGTGATAAGGGTCAGCCTGTCATCCAATGCCCAGCCTCCGTCCAAGGAACCCTGAAGCACGGTGATGGAACCAGGCGGAGGCATCTGTTCTATCTGCGATGTAGGCGAAGTATGAACGTCCTCTTTCTGAAGAAGTTCCGCCAAACGATTTGCCTGATGGCTAACTACGAACAGGCGCTGTCTTTGTTCCATCATTTGCTTGGCTGTTTTGAGGAACCTTTCTAGTTGGCTGCCGTAACTCTGAGTTGTGACGAAGGGCAAAGCCAGTCCTTTATTCTGGGGGGCATCCCATGCTGCCAGCGCCAGGCGACGCCTTTCCTTCATCTGCGACTCTAATTCCTCCCAGGTGAGATAAGAAGAGGGAAAGTCCTCAGGCAGCTCGCCTCTTTCTATCTTTGTGGCCCTTAATTCTTGAGTTTCCTCGTTTAGCCTGGTGACGGCAAGCTCAATGCCCTCAGGGTCATCGAGAACAAGCAAGGCCTCACCGCCAAGGTAGTCAAGGATGCTGTCAGCCACCACCGCCGAGCTATCAGCCATGGGTACAAATTCTTTAGCCGGCGTGATAATCAATGAAGATACGGGGCTGGTTGAGCGCTGGCTTTCGAGGTCGAAGCACCTCATGCTTTCTATCTGGTTGCCAAAGAACTCTATGCGAACTGGCAATTGGCTGCACGGGGGAAAAACATCAATAATGCCACCCCGTTTGCTCATCTGCCCGGGTACCTCGACAACGTCCTCCACTTCGTAGCCCAGGCTTTGCCATCGGCGCAGTAGCTCCAGGGGCTCAGCAGCCATATCCGGCTTTAGAATATGGCAGGCAGCCATAAAATCCTTCCGTGGAATGGTTTTACTCATGATTGCCAGGGCTGAGGTCACTATCAAAGGAGGTTTATCGACTCTTGTCCCTTCTTGTTTGTCATTGCGAGGCACAGTGTGCTGAAGCAATCTCGGCGAGGGATGGGAGGACTGGTAAAGCGCTAAGGCGGCTAATGCCCTCAACCTCTCCACCATCTGATAGCTAACAGTCGATAGTTGAGAACTATCATAAGGCAGGAAGTCGAGCTCAGGGAGACGATGCAACTCGGCCAAAGGTGAACACCAGACTCGAAGCTGCTCATGAAGCTTTCGGGCACTCTCAGGCTGACCAGTCACCACCATGAAGGGCAAATCGAGCTCTTCGTAAAGAGCAGCAATCAAGTAGGGTTTGGCAGCATCAAGTATGATTGCCTTATGCTCGCCTTTAGCTGTGGACAGCTCCCCCACCAATTGCCTGTAGGCAGGCACTTCCTTGAGCAAAGCAAGCAAACAAGAGAGATTCATATGAAAAATACCAATGCGTCGTTAAGCTGATACTATAGCTTCTTCTTGAGCGAATCCACCTTCTTCTTCATGCCCTGGGCCTTGTCTCGCCGGTCGTCAATTTTAACCGTGGTCAATACTCTGGCAACTCCTTCCCCAAAAACTCCTTCGTGCATCTTCTTTGCCACTGCCAGAATCCTGTCTAAGTCTCCCTCTATGATCGTCCCCATTGCAGTTATCTCGTACTTTATGTCCTTTTCCTGCTCCAGGACTTTAACCGCCCGTGCCACATATTGGCTGACTGAAGGAGTCTTCGTTCCCAACGGGACAACGCTTATCTCGGCTATTGCCATTTTCTCACCTCCTTACACATCCAGATCCTTTGTAGTTGCCTGATAAATCACACCCTCCGCTTTTTGTCATTGCGAGCCCCGACTTGTCGAGGCGTGGCAATCTCATTGCCCGCTCATCAGAGAACTTCTGTGTTTAGTCCTATTTTAACAGCAATGATAAAATAACTAGAAACATATGAAGGAAAAGGAATTAATTGGTAGCCTGGCCAGAAAGGCCGGCGATACATTGATGAAGCATTTTCGCCAGGACTGGGCTTTACTTAAAGAGCGGAGCCCGGCTAAGGAAGCAGCCACCAAATATGATAAAGAGGTGGACAGGTTAATTGTTGAAGATATTAAGAGACATTATCCTCACCACAGCCTGCTCACTGAGGAAGGCGGTTTGCTCCAGGGCGACCCCGATTGGCTCTGGATTGTAGATTCTTGGTGATTTTGCCAATTTCAATCCTTTCTTTTCCGTGTGCCTAGCCTTGATGCACCAAAACGAACTTCTACTGGGGGTAATTTATGCCCCGGCGATTGATGAGTTTTACTTTGCGGAAAATGGCAAGGGTGCTTACTTAAATGGGGTAAGGATTCGCGTATCCGATGTATCAGACCTCAGTCAGGCTTACATTCTCTACTGTGAAGGTGGCGAGAGAAACCGGGGAAGAACAGGCAAGCTTTTGCATAAGGTTTACCCACTGGTCACCGACATACGCAAGCTGGGTTCGGCGGGCCTGGAAACAGCCTGGGTAGCCGCCGGCAAAGGAGAGGCTTACTTCACCACCAAGATTGAGCCCTGGGATGTCGCCCCCGGGGTCTTATTAGTTCAAGAAGCTGGTGGCAAGGTCAGCGATTTTCAGGGCCACCCCTGGCAGCCCCAGACAAACGACCTTTTATTCTCCAACAAAAAGCTTCACGGGAAGATATTGAGCTTGCTCTCTGCTGAATGATTGGGATGTTTAAAAAG
>JBEKTM010000117.1:0-4533 GCA_049516035.1 Dehalococcoidia bacterium | reverse complement strand
AGCAGGTAGAAAAACCCGCTACGCCACCATTTTGTTTGCATATATTTATCCTCGTTTCAATTATACCAGATATGTTACAAACTAAAAAATCTCACTATTTGCAAGAGAAGTAGTCTGGCAACAGAGGTTTAATACCGTGTACATTATCGTCAAAATATACATGGTAAGATAGTCTTTGGTCAAATGTTGCCATGAATGATATAATTACGGAAGGAGGTTAGTGCCTTTCTGGAAGCGGAAGAAATAGCACGCTTAGCTACTGAACTTGCTTCTGAGAAGCAAGCAAGAGATATCTCTATGCTGGATGTTAGAGCTTTATGCTCTTTTGCGGATTACTTTGTTATCTGTACTGGGGATACCAAGCGGCATATTGAAGCTATCTGGCAAGGTATTAATGAAGTGTTGAGAGTCAAGAAAATCGTACCTCATCATAGTGAAGGGGCCCCTGACTCAGGTTGGATGCTTGCCGATTTTGGTTCGGTTATTGTTCATATATTCGCCCCGCTAGAACGGGATTATTATCAACTGGATAAATTATGGGATAAGGCGATCCCTGTAGTTAGAATTCAATAGATCCACGCATCTAGCTCACGGTCATAGTTGAAAATTTCCTCTGCTGAGAAGAATAAGTCTATTTCCTTCGAAGCATTTTCCAATGAATCAGAGCCATGTATTAGATTATGTCCAATATCAATGCCAAAATCGCCTCTGATAGTGCCCATGGAGGCTTTAGTCGGGTCAGTTTCTCCCATCATTTGTCGTATTACATCCACGGCATTTTTGCCCTGAAATACTATGGCGATTAGTGGGCTAGAAGTAATGAAATTTACCAAATCGTCAAAGAAAGGCTTTCCTTTGTGAATGGCATAATGGCGTTGAGCTAACTTTTTATCCATATGCAACATCTTCATGGCTACAATTTTGAGCCCTTTCCTTTCCAGTCGAGAGATAATCTCCCCGGCCAATCCCCGTTGTATAGCGTCAGGTTTGATAAGAACTAAACTTCTCTCCATTTTCACTGGCTCCTTTCTGAACTAACCCACATTAGTTTGCCCTCAAGTTTATGGGCCTCCGCGAAAATCGTAAGGTTTTCGTGGGTAGTTTAAACCCTCATGAGTAGGGTAATCAAATCCACGTTTTCTAGGGAGTCAACTACTCTGTCAGCGTCCTCAAACTCTTGTCGGGGGTGAGTATTGGTTATGGCCAAACATTTCATCCCCGCAGTTTTGGCAGCTTTGACTCCCAGTGGGGAATCTTCAATTACCACGCAATCGTTAGGTGTCGCTTCCAATTTCTTGGCGGCTAAGAGATATATCTGGGGACTAGGTTTGCTTTCGGTTACTTCTTGACCAGAGACAATACAATTAAAAATCCCTGTCAAATTCAACTCACTAAAGGCCAAGTCGATATTTTCCTTAGGCGCTGAAGAAGCCAAGCCTAGTTTGAAATTCCCCTTCCTTAGAGAATTCAACAGCCTTACTACCCCGGGAAACGGCTTGATGTTTCCTGTTGCCTTCCGTCGAAAAGTTTCTTCCTTTTCATGTACCATGATTTCGACATCTTTTTCGGGGAATTCTCTGCCCATAATGCTTCTGACTATGAAGTCATTTCTGGTGCCGAAGAGCTTGGTAAAATCTTCTTTGGCGAATTCTATGCCTCTTTTAGCAAAGGTCTCTTGCCAAGCAGCGAAGTGGAGGGAATAGGAATCAGAAATAACTCCGTCCATGTCCCAAAGGATTGTCCTCTTTGACTGTCTCCAGACGTAGAATAGGAAGTCACCCTCGACTATGACTGTATTGTCCTTGAGAGTAAGCACACCTTTAGTTTCTACAAGCCGTTTTGTCAATTTAGTGACCCAGGCGGAGGCTCGGATGGGTTCATTGATGGGTGCTACCTGTTTGAATCTTATCTCGCTCCTGGCAGTAACGCCAAGCTCAATCCCATGGCAAAGCATGGCGTAAGCGGTGACTTCATCAAGGAGGGTGTATAGAATGCCACCATGGACTACGTTATCCCAACCTTGATGGAATTTTCCGGCAGTAAACTCCGCGGTGACTTTTTCCCCATCGTGAATAGGTTTCAGCTTTAGCCCTATAGGGTTATCTTGGCTACAGGCAAAACAAAACTTTGCCGTATATTCAACATCTAATTTAGGAATTTCCATTTCTTGTTCTCTCTTGCTCCACTCTGAGTGACAAAGGGGGTATTTTATCTTTGGGCTTGGTTATATGAGGGGGGCGAAGATATAAGGGCTGAAGGGTTACTGGGTCATCTTGCTCTCCTTTGCTTAATTTTTGCCAACCTAATATAGCCAAGGAGTTAGCTCGAGATAGGTTATTACTTTGGGAAATTATAGCGTGGGTGTCCAAGCTTTGCTGTATTTCGCTTGCTATATCAGCGGGGATTTCACCGCAAAAGAGCGTTTTTTGCCTGATTCGGTGACATAGAGTTTTGACTGTGGTTATATTCTCTGCCTCCAGACACTGCCACTTATTATCTTTTTGACGGTAGAGGGTAGTGACTATTTCTTCGCGACCAGCCTTGTGAATGGGGCGCAAGGGCAATCCGGTGAAAGCGAATAGATAAGCTTCAGCTTCTAACGTGTTTACACCAAGCACAGGAATACTTAAGGCAACAGCGAGCCCTTTCGCAGTACTTATGCCTACCCGAAGTCCATTAAAGCTTCCTGGACCTTTAGCTACGATGATTGCCTCTATAGAGTTTAGCTCCACTTTGGTTTGTTGTAACAAGCAAACTAAATTTGGCAATAGTTCTATTGTATGGTTTTGTGTTGTTTGCCAGGTTAACGAAACCAGTATCTCACCTTTATGAGATAAGGCAACGCTGACGATATTGGACGAAGTATCTATAACTAATTCCATATTAGAAACCTAATTTCTAAACCCCGGATAAATCCTTTCAAAGTGCGAAATGACAGAGCAAAAGTTAAAAAATTTTGCATTGCATATTCAGGGCCACAATTTCCTTTTTTTGAGTTGTTTTATTAGTTCATAGTAGCGCTCGCCTTGGGGTTTTAAGCAAATAGATCGTCCTGTCTGGGAGGCTGGAATATAGCGTATGGTGATAAGCAAATTGTCCCGGGGTATTACCTGCAGCCCTTTTTCTGCCCATTCAACCACACAGACTCCGTTGCCATAAAAATACTCCTCCAGCCCTAAGTCAGCAATTTCCTCAATGCGATCTAGACGATAGAAATCAATGTGATATAAGGGAAGTCGGCCATGATACTCTCTAAGGATGACAAAAGACGGACTGAAGGCATATTCCTTTACATTTAGCCCGCGAGCGATGCCTTGGATCAGACAAGTCTTGCCTGTCCCCAACTCACCTACGAGAAGGAAAACGTCAGCTTTTTGAGCTAGTTCCCCTAGGTAGCGTCCCAAAAGCTGAGTTTGTTCAGGGCTATGCGAATTTAACTCTAGAGCTTCCATTTTTGAAGTGTTCCCAGCCCCCCTTGTTGTAAGGGATGATATTCCCCTTACTATCTACTACAGTTACTCGTGTTGGCAACTTTTCTTTTGTGATAGCACCGATTACAGTCACCGGACAGTTCAAGGCTTGCTTAACCCGGCCAATAGTGGCCTCGTCGGCGGTAAATAGGAGCTCGTAATCCTCCCCACCACATAAAGCCAGCTCCTGATGGTTAGGGAAATTTGCTGAGACCACAGGATGTACTGGCACTTTGTCTATCCTTATCTTGGCGTTGACTTTGCTGGATTCGCATATATGGTCGAGGTCAGCAACAAGCCCATCGCTTATATCGATAGCGGTTTTAACTCCTTGTTCGATTAGGATTTGACCTTCTTTTACTTTTGGCATGGGCTTAAAGTGAGCTCGTCTCAAGAAATTGCTTATTTCGGGATTTGAGATAGCTTTTCCCTTGAGCATTTCCAAGCCGGCTGCCGATGATCCCAGATATCCTGTAACAGCTATTTGCTCACCAAAAGAAGCTGTTGACCTCTTAAGCAAGTTTTTGCCTTTGGAGCTGCCTATGATTGTTAGCGTGATAACTACATTGAGAGATGCAGCTACATTGCCTCCAACTATAGCTACTTCAAACTCCTTGGCCAGATGCATCATGCTGTTGATAAACTTGGAGATGTCTTCTACCTCCACTTCGCTAGGCAGTGCCAGAGAAAGCAAAGCGTACTTAGGAATACCGCCCATGGCAGCTATGTCACTTAGATTCACTGCCAATGCTTTCCAGCCTAATTCTTCCCAGCTAATGGTGTCCAGGTCGAAATGTACATCCTGGACTAGAGTATCTGTGGTAGCTAACTGGATGTGGTTGTCGCTTTGCCAAGCAGCAGCATCATCACCAATGCCCACCAAAACTTCTTGCCATGGAGTGCGCCCAGAATTTTCGTATCTAGCGCTGCTATTGCGTATGAGGTTAATTAGGCCGAATTCGCCCAACTCAGACAGTCTCATCTTTGGAATTATAGCATTGGCTTTATTTAACATTCTAGCTGTAGATATAGTAGGTCATAGGCCTTGTTGCCATTTTATTCC
>JBEKTM010000116.1:0-4591 GCA_049516035.1 Dehalococcoidia bacterium | reverse complement strand
CAAGTAGGCAGCGGTCAACGGGCGGAAAAGATTCGCACCTACAATTTTCCCCAGAACCGGGTTACTGACCACCGAATCAACTTGAGTTTTCACAACCTGCAACGGATTTTAGATGGGGAGCTGGACGAAATCATTGAAGCTCTGATCAGCCAAGAGCAGGTGGAACAATTAGAAGCGGCTCTTACGTGATTTTACGCGAAGCTTTACAATCAACTACTCAAACATTATGCAAGGCAGGAATTGCTGATGCCTCTATTGAAGCTGAGCTTTTGCTGGGCCACATTCTAGGGATGTCTAAAACGCAGCTTTACACAGAGCCAGAGAGGAGCTTAACTCCAATGGAAGCGGAGCATCTAAGTCATCTTATCCGTCGTCGTCTTGACCACGAGCCTGCTGCTTATATTTTGGGGCACAGCGAGTTTTACGGAATCGACTTTTACATTGACTGTCACACTTTTATCCCTCGACCAGAAACAGAATTTCTCGTGGAGCAAGCTGTGGAAATTGCCCAGAGCATTTCCTGGAGGGGGAAGCAGATTGCCATAGCCGACATCGGCACAGGCTGTGGAGCTATTGCCATAAGCCTGGCTTTAGCATTACCCCACGTTAAAATTTATGCCACGGATGTTTCAGCTTCAGCTCTAGAGGTAGTCGAAGTAAATTGCCGGCGCTATGGGGTTAACGGCCGCGTGCAAATCTTGCAAGGGAATTTGCTTGAGCCGTTGCCTCAGCCCGTAGATATGATAGTAGCCAATTTACCTTATATCAAAGATTGTGAATTTGGAGATTTGAGCCCAGAGATAATAAATTTTGAGCCCACGATAGCCTTGGCTGGTGGCCGAGATGGCTTGGACAAAATACGGCGAATGCTGGAACAGATGTCGGGGAAGCTTAGTTATGGAGCCTGTTTCCTTTTGGAAATAGGCCAGGGGCAGGGTAGAATGGTGACTTCGTTAATAAAGAGCTATTTCCCACAGGCCAGTATCGAACTAATTTCCGACCTAGGCGGTATCGAAAGGGTGGTAAAAGCAGGGTTATAGGGAGAAGTGAGGTGATGGAAGAGATAGAACGGTTAGCTCAGCTTATCATAGAGTCTCAAAAGGTCGTCGTGTTTACCGGGGCTGGGATAAGCACGGAGTCGGGTATTCCCGATTTCCGTAGCCCGGGAGGAATCTGGAGTAGATATGACCCTGAGGATTTCACCATTCAAAAGTTCCTCAGCAGCCCGGCTGCTCGCAAAAATATTTGGAAGATGTCCGTCGAGGGTGGACTTCTTGCTGGAGCTGAACCAAATCTTGCCCATTACGCTATCGCCGACCTCTACCAGTTGGGTAAATTAGATTGCGTCATCACTCAAAATATTGACAACCTGCACCAAAAGGCCGGAGTCCCTGAAGATAAGGTGTTTGAGCTTCATGGTAATGTGGGGTGGGTGGTATGCTTAAGCTGCCATAGGCGCTTTCCGATGCCCGACGTATTACAAAGGATAAAGGATGGGATAGAAGTTCCCGATTGCCCTGACTGTCAGGGTATCCTGAAGCCAGATGCAGTGTTTTTTGGGGAGGCATTACTACAGGAGACATTACAGGAAGCTATCCGCCGGGCGCAGAACTGCGACCTTTTTATTGTCATTGGCTCCACTCTTGTTATTTACCCCGCTGCTTATATTCCAACATACGCCATAGAGGCTGGAGCGAAGTTAGCTATCGTCAATTTAACTCCCACCCCCTTCGACCATTATGCGACAGTGGTCATCCGGGGGAAAGCTGGCGAGCTAATGTCCAAGGTGATGGAAAAGGTAAGGCTTTCCTAGTTATCAAGATTGAGCTGAACTGGCTACCGAATACTTCTTTCTAGTCCACTACTTTTAAGATACGCTTGATATCCACTGCCTTACCGGTCTTTTCATCCACCTCGACCAGAATTGCATTGAAGCTGACTTTCCCTTTGCCAACCGATAACCGGCTGGGTATCTGAGTAAGGAAGCGATTTATTACAGAAGCTGGGTCATCCCCGATGACCGAATCTACAGGGCCAACCATGCCTATGTCGGTGACATAAGCAGTGCCTCCGGGCAATATGTGAGCATCAATGGTGCCCACGTGAGTATGGGTACCCAACACAGCGCTGACTCGTCCGTCGAGGTATCTACCCATGGCCACTTTCTCCGAGGTTGCCTCAGCATGGAAATCAACAATAATAGGGATTGATTTATGTTCAAACTCAGCCAGTAGCTGGTCCATAGCTCGAAAGGGACAATCAACATGGCTCATGAAAACACGCCCAACGAGGTTAACTATCAGGACGTTGTTTTTGAGCAAGTAGCCACGACCAGGATTCATGGGTGGGTAATTCAACGGGCGGAGAATAGCAAGCTCACTGTCCAGACAAGGAATGATCTCATTATAAGCCCAGATATGATTGCCAGTGGTTATGACATCAATTCCAGAATCAAAGAGTTCTTCTGCTGTACCGGGAGTCAGTCCTAACCCGCCGGCAGCATTCTCGCCATTGCCTACAACGAGGTCAATATTGTGTTCAGCACATAAGCCTGGCAGGATTTCCTTCACTGCGTTCCTGCCAGGCTTGCCGATGATGTCGCCTATTGCCAGTATTTTCAAATCTATTTGGCGTAGTCTGTCGCCGTGGTCTCCCTTATCACCATTATCTTTATCTGGCCAGGATAGGTCAGGCTCTCTTCTATCTTTTTAGCAATATCCCGAGCTAATCTCACTGCGGTTAAATCGTCCACCTTATCTGGTTTTACCATGACACGCACTTCACGCCCGGCTTGAATAGCAAAAGCCTTTTCCACACCAGTGAAACCAGCAGCTATATCTTCCAAGTCCTTAATACGCTTCAAATATTGTTCCATGGACTCACGTCTGGCCCCAGGTCGCGAACCACTTATGGCATCGGCCGCAGCCACAATAAAGCCCATGACGGTACTAGTCTCTGCCTCGCCATGATGTTCAGCAATGGCTTGAACCACTTCTTGATTTTTATCCCACTGCTTAACCAGGGCAGCGCCTATCAAGGCATGCGGGCCCTGCGTTTGGTGGTCTACTGCCTTGCCAATATCATGAAGCAAGCCGGCTTTCCTGGCGGCACCGATATTAACCCCAATCTCGCTAGCTAACATCCCAGCCAGATGAGAAACTTCGAGACTGTGAAGTAAAACGTTCTGACCATAACTGGTACGAAATTTAAGCTGGCCAAGTAGCTTAATCAGCTCAGGATGTAAGCCTGCCACCCCAGCTTCGTAAGCAGCATGCTCGCCTTCACTACGAACAGTAGCTTCAACCTCTGCTTTGGTTTTGTCCACTATTTCTTTAATCCGGGCGGGATGAATGCGCCCATCTAGGATAAGTTTGCTTAAGGCAAGGCGAGCTACTTCACGCCTCACGGGGTCAAAGCTGGAGATGGTAACCGCCTCGGGGGTATCGTCAATGATCAGGTCAACGCCGGTAGCTTGCTCTAGGGCCCGGATATTGCGTCCCTCACGCCCGATGAGCCGCCCCTTCATCTCGTCACTAGGCAGGGGAACAGCAGATATGGTAGTTTCTGAAACAACATCGGTAGCACACCTTTGAATAGCTGTGGCCAGAATATCCCGAACCCTTCCATCAGCCTCTTCCTTTATTTGCGCCTCCCATACCCTAACTTGCCGCGAGGCTTCTTCTTCAACCTCTTGTTTTAGCTCTTGAAGCAGGAGAGTCTTTGCTTCTACACTGGATGTGCCGGAGATGGATTCTAACTTTGCCAGCTGTTTTTCTCTTATTGCCTGAAGTTCAGCTGTTATCCTCTCAACATCTTTTTTCTTGCTGTCTAAATCACGCTCACGCCGCTCTACACCCTCTAACTTCCGCTCCAGCGCCTCTGTTCTCTGGTTAGAACGCTTTTCTAATCGTTGTATTTCAAGGCGACGTTCCTTGTTTTCCGCCTCGGCAGCGTTGCCAACCTTGATAGCTTCTTCTCTAGCTGCACGGAGTAGTTCATTATGCTTGGTTGTTGCCTCACTTAATAGATTCTGTGCCTCTTTCCTTGTCCTTTGGATCTCCCGGTTGGCTACGAGCTGCCTGACAAAATATCCGACACCGATGCCTAAAACAAGAGCAAGGGCACCTATCGTTAATGTATAGACCATTTTCCCTCTCTATTTCGTTGTTATAGTAAATGTAAAACATTGCATATTAATAATACTCTTTTATTGGGTTATCGTCAACTTGCTGTGCGGCAAACTCCCTTGACCCATTTACCTATTACTCACTCCAGCGTTGATACAGATTGATTCTTATCGTACTGGTGTCCATCGCTTCAAATCCTGTATATTACTGTTGTGGAAGTCATGAATGAAGAACTAATTGCTCCCTGTGGGATGAACTGCGGCTTGTGTGCTAGCTACCTGGCGATGAAAAATGACCTGAAGAAGAAAGGAATTGGGAAGACGTACTGCGCCGGCTGCTTACCAAGCGGCAGGAATTGTTACTACAAAAGGCAGTGTGAACTGCTGAGGAAAGGACTTGTGCGGTTTTGCTATGATTGTGAAGATTTCCCCTGCCGCCGGCTGAAGACTCTCGACAAGCGCTAC
>JBEKTM010000115.1:0-4635 GCA_049516035.1 Dehalococcoidia bacterium | reverse complement strand
AATGCCCAAGACTTAAAGCAAGCAGAAGATTTCGCCAGAAGCCTCAAAAATTCTGGGGACTCATATCTCAATTAGACATTGTTGTCCAATTAACGGCTCACCAGCCGTTTCCCCAGTTCTTCAGCTTCCCGCATCAATGCTTTATTATTTGCAATCTCGCCGGCCTCCATCGCACTGCCATACACCATACCAACGATCTTTGACCCTGTGTAACGGAAAGCATCTTGAAATGCTCGCAACGCGTTCACACAGCCGGATCTGACGGGATCAACATCCCCGTAACTCATTGCAATGGCGATCCGTTTGCCTGCAAAAGGATTCTCTGTATAAGCAGTGAGTGCGTAACAACGATCCATAAATATCTTTGTCTGAGCAGACATGTTGAACCAATAAACCGGGCTGGCAATGACCCAGGCATCCGCACTTATTAACTTCGGGTATATTTTCTGCATGTCGTCTTGGTTCGCACATCCTTTGCTATCAGGCTTTTGGCAAGTGTTACAACCCCTGCAGGGACTGATTTTCAGGCCTTGAAGAAACACAGTTTCCACTTCTGCGCCAGCGGATTTTGCCCCTCGCGAAATCCGGGCTGCTAAGGTGGAGCTATTTCCCTTTCTTCTCGGACTACCTAAAATGACCAGTACCTGCTTAGTCTTTGCTTTGCTTTCCAATGTTCTCGCCTCCTAAATCATATTCAGGAAACTATCTCCTGTTCCTGACAGTGATTTTCGTTCCTGCGGCGACCTTTTTAAATACTTTGGCGTCGCCGATGACTTTGCCGAACACAGTAACCGGGCTCGCCGGGCGGATTTCATCTCCCTGGCTTACGGGGGTGGGGCCGAAGAAGATACAAAAAGCATTGCCGTCAGGCCAGTAGCCTAAATCTCCTATGCTTACCAATTCTTGCCCAGCCTCTAACTTAAGGCTAAGGGGAATCGAGAAATATATTTCGTCTCCCCAGAGATTGGCACGGCCTTTAATAGGCAACGTTTCCCAGATTGCTTGAGCCGTCCTGGTATCGTTTAGCTCAGCCTCTGCTTCAATCGCTCCCATGCTTATCTGAATTTTCTTTCCCATGTTAGCTAATCCTTAGCAAGCCCATGGTCGAGCCTGCAAGAGAGTGTATCGCCGAAAAAATGAGCTAACAATCTCAGTCTATCTTTTTGAACATCTTGCCTTTGGTTCCACACACGGGGCAGCTATCAGGTGGTTCTTTTTCCGAGGTATAGCCGCAGACGGGACACACATAGTAGGCAGAGGTCTCTTTGACGGTGCCCAGATTATCAAGGAGCTTCTGGTAAAGCTGTGCATGGATCTTTTCTACCTCATTGGCAAGATAAAATGACCGTTCTGCTTCCTTATTCCCCTCAGCTTTGGCAGCCTCCAGCATCTTAGGATACATGTCCTTGAATTCATGGGTCTCACCTGTGATAGCTTCCAACAGGTTCTCTTTGGTACTCTTGATTCCCTTGAGCGCTTTGAGATGATTGTGGGCGTGAATCGTCTCAGCTTCAGCAGCGGCTCTAAATAGCTTGGCTACCTGTGGATAGCCTTCCTTGTCAGCAGCAGCGGCGAAGGCAAGATATTTGCGATTTGCTTGGGACTCTCCGGCAAAGGCGTCTCTTAAGTTTTGTTCTGTCTTCGACATAGCTGATTTCCCTCCTCTCAATACTAGATCTTGTCGGGTGAACAGCTTATTATACTATTGGTAAGTATCAGCCGCCAATTTTCAGCCGTAGGATTCTACTGGTACGTTGTATGCTGCCCTTGTGCTTTCTATCAAGAGTGAGGTACCATTTTACTTGAGTATTTTATGGACACAATCTCCGACAAGGGGGTGAAAATGAAAGTAGCTAAAGTGGGCGAAATGAAAGACCTGGACAGGCGTGCTACAGAGGAATTCGGCATCTCGGAAGGCCTTTTGATGGAGAACGCCGGAGAGGCGGTGTACTTCGTCATGTTGCAGGAATTGGGCATAAAGGGCAACAAATTCGTAGTCTTCTGTGGTGGTGGTAACAATGGCGGGGATGGGCTGGTTGTCGCCAGGAAGATTCACTCCAGCGGTGGGGAAGTAAAAGTATTTCTCTTGGATGATGAAGCCAAATTTAAGGGGGCGGCGAAAAAGAACTTCGAAATAGTATCCAGAATGCCCATAGAGATGTTCAGGGTCAATTCAATTGACTCCTTAATACCTGAGCTTCTTGACTGTGATGCCATAGTGGATGCCATATTTGGCACAGGTCTGGTCCGAAATATCAGCGGGATATACAGAGATGTCATTCAACTGATAAACGAGAGCCAAAGCACGGTATTTAGCGTGGACATTCCTTCAGGCATAAATGGCGATACTGGAGAGGTGATGGGTGTGGCAGTGAAGGCAGATTATACCGTAACTTTCGGGCTTCCTAAGCTGGGAAATATGCTTTATCCTGGCTATGAGCACTGTGGAAAATTGTATGTTTCGCACATATCTTTCCCGCCTGCCCTCTATGATTCCAATTCCATAAAAGTAGCGATAAATAATCCCGTGGAACTTCCCCCAAGAGCCAAAGATACTCACAAAGGCAGCTATGGAAAAGCTCTGTTTATTGCCGGCTCTTCGAGTTATCTTGGTGCGCCATACTTCTCCGCCCTATCTTTCCTCAAAGCCGGAGGTGGGCTTTCCTACTTGGCAACGCCCAAATCCATATCACCATTCATAGCCAGCAAGGGAAGCGAGATTGTCTTTGTTCCTCAAAAAGAAACGCCTTCAGGAAGTTTAGCGCTGGAAAACAAGGATGAGCTTTTAGAATTTTGCCAAACGGTGGATATGGTGATCCTGGGTCCCGGTCTTTCTTTAGTCAGGGAGACACAGGAATTGGTGAGGAATCTAACCACCAAAATCGACAAGCCTCTGCTCATAGATGGCGATGGAATTACTGCCATTGCTGAAGATTTAGGAAGAATAAAAAAGAGGGAGGCGCCGACGATACTTACGCCTCATCTGGGCGAGATGTCGCGAATTGCCAAAATGGAGATCAGCGATATAAATAAGAACAAGGTGGACGTTTTACAACGCACAGCAAAGCAACTCAATGCCATAATCATCTTAAAGGGAGCCCATTCCCTCATAGGCTATCCCAATGGGAGTGTTTTCATCAACGTAAGCGGCAACTCTGGCATGGCCACAGCCGGAAGTGGCGATGTCCTAACGGGAACTATCGCCGCCATGTATGGTCTGGGATTAGCACTTGAGGACGCAGTAAGGACGGGCGTGTTCATCCACGGATTTTCCGGCGATGTTGCTGCTGTAGATAAAGGTGAGGACGGAATAACGGCGCAGGATATACTGGACTATCTCCCCGAAACGATGAAGCTCTACAGAGATAACTATGCCGAAATCTCGGAAAATCTTTACGAAAGCATCTTCGTGATATGAGGGAATATCGGGACTATTTAGCACGCACTGCAGGTATGACACAAAGGCAGCTTGATGCTTTATCGCCTAAGGGGAAGGAAGGTGGGAAAATGAAAGCGATGGTGCTGGAGAAAATCTCCTCAGTCGAAGAAAAACCCCTGAAGCTGGTGGAACTGCCCCAACCTGTTCCCGGGCGAGGTCAAATTTTGGTCAGGGTCTCTGCCTGTGGAGTCTGTCACACCGAACTTGATGAAATTGAGGGTCGAGTCACTCCTTCCCGATTTCCCATGATTTTGGGTCATGAAATTGTTGGTAAGGTAGAAGGGTTGGGGATGGGGGCAAGAAAATTCAAGAAAGGCGATAGAGTGGGTATTGCCTGGATTAACTGGGCTTGTGGTAAATGTTCCTTTTGCCTCAAAGGCACGGAAAACCTCTGTGACACGGCAAAGTGGACAGGAAAGGATGCCCCTGGCGGCTATGCCCAGTATACCGTAGTATCAGAGGACTTTGCCTATCCCATTCCCGAAAGGTTTACCGATGTCAAGGCCGCTCCGCTTTTATGTGCCGGGGTGATTGGCTACCGCGCCTTAAGACTTTCCGGGATGGAGGATGGCAAAGTGCTGGGACTTTATGGCTTTGGAGCCTCCGCCCATATTGCCATCCAGGTGGCTAAATATAAATATCCCGACGGTAAAGTTTTCGTCTTTACCCGATCCCACCAGAAGGAGCACCAGGATTTAGCCAGGAACTTGGGAGCGGATTGGATTGGAGCCACGGGCGACACTCCCCCAGAAAAACTAAATTGCGCCATTGACTTTACTCCTGTGGGAGAGCCGGTGCGGGAAGCTTTGAGGAATTTACAAAAAGGGGGCAGGGTGGTCATAAATGCCATCCGCAAGGCAACACCTATTCCAGAGTTAGACTACACCGAGCATCTCTGGTATGAGAAGGAAGTGAAAAGCGTGGCTAATGTCACCAGAAGAGATGCTCAAGAATTTTTGCCTTTAGCTGCCGAAATTCCCATTGTCCCGGAAACCCAGGAATTCAGACTGGCAGAAGCCAACGAAGCCTTAGTCCTGCTCAAGGAAGGGAAAATCCGCGGGGCAGGAGTTTTAAAAGTAACTGAATGACAAGAATTGAAGGACTTGTTGTGACAGGAAGGAGAGCTCAGGATGATACGAGATTTGATATTAAAGAACAGAAGCTGCCGGCGGTTTTATCAAGAAGTTGACATAAAA
>JBEKTM010000114.1:0-4647 GCA_049516035.1 Dehalococcoidia bacterium | reverse complement strand
TTCAAGCCGAACAAGCGGTTTATCTCAGCAGGGTCCTCAAATCCCCCTACCCAGCAGGTGCTTAACCCCAGCGCCGTAGCCATCAACACTAGATGCTCAATAGCAATATAGGTATTCGCTACCACCGGCGTAACCAATTGCTCGCGAGGTGGAACTGGTAAAGAGTCCATATAGGCAATAAACTCAGGATCAGCAAAAAGACCTGATGCCGTACTCGCTGCTCCTGAATCCACGGATTCCTGGCGTCTCTTCTTCCTGGCTGTGTCGGAGTATCGCTCAAAATCACCGAAGCAGACAATTACGACCGGTGCTTCCTCGATAAATCGCTGTCCCAGGCATATACGGCTGAGTTGCTTCCTGATTTCTCTGTCTCGCACTACCAGGAAGCGCCACGGCTGACGGTTGCTCGCCGATGGTGCCAGTCTGGCTGCTTCAAGCATCTGGTTCACCATATCTTCCGGAACATCATCCGGGACAAACCTACGGATACTGCGCCGCCTTTTTATTGCTTCCCAAACTGTAAGCATACTTTTATCCTCTATTCCAGTAATAAGCTGCCAATTTCCCCCAATTGATTATGCTATTCATTTAATTCTTGCAGCACCATCTTGACCACTTCGGGAATTGCCTGCTCCACCTCGGGCGTGCATTTCTCACTGAAGCTAGTAACGTCTTTAGCTTCTACCGCGAATACAGTGATTTTTTGAGGCATGGCTAAGTTGAGCATCTTGCCTAATTCCAGAGCAGTGGCCAGATTTATTTGATGAGGTGAGGAAAGATGTTTGGTGAGGGAGAAATCTTCAGTCTTCATACGATATATCTGGCCTGCTTGCCCTTTCTCAGTTTGGATGGCATCAATGATAATGACTTTATCATAGCCTACAATAGAATCTAAGAGGCTAAGGCCAGCTGCACTTGTTTCAGATACAGTTACCTGGGGGTTGTTGAGTTGGTTTGCCACCTCGTGCGCTACCTTAATCCCCACTCCATCATCAGATAAAATAGGATTCCCTAACCCTAAAACCAGGGTTTTCATCTAGATTTGCGAAAACTTGCTATGAGATGCCTTGGCTTAGTTTCTTAACCTCATTGCCCTGAGCATCATAGATGGTCACTTCTAAAGGTAGCTGCCCCGGCAAAGCGTGTGTAGCACAAGACATACATGGGTCATAGGGACGCCAGGCCATCTCAATACGGTTAAGCAACCCTTCAGTTATCTTTACTCCGGGCTTTATGAGGTCTTCGGCTGCTTTCTTAACCGACATAAATAAAGCGGCATAGTTATTGGTAGTGCCCACGATCAAGTTACACTTCTTTATCACTCCTTTTCCATCGGTTATGTAATGATGAGTGAGAGTGCCCCTCGGTGCCTCCACTATGCCCACTCCTTCATCGGGCGTCGCCGTCGGTATGTTGCGAATATTCGGGCTGGTTATTTCCGGGTCTCGACTAAGCTCGAGTAACCTTTCGGCAGCATAAAGAAGTTCAATCAGGCGCGCCCAGTGAGTCGCCAGAGTATAGTTAACTGGCTTGCCTCCCAGAGTGGAGTACATCTTTTCATATTCTGCCTGGGCTAGAGGAGTGGCCATGCCATCGGCAGCATTCAGCCGGGACAGAGGTGTGGCTCGATACACTCCACTGTCTTTGCCGTCAACAAAACCTTTCCAGCCAATTTTCTTGAGATAAGGAAACTTGAGATATGTCCAGGGCTCAACTCGTTCAGCTATATGATCCAGATATTCCCGGGGAGCATACTTGCATAATTCTTTGCCATCGGGCCCAACCACTCGCACTTTACCATCATAAAAGTTGACCTTATTATTCTTATCAACCAAACCCATATTATAGGACTTCTGGGTAAAGGTATCGCTCAGGATCATATCCAAGTAGGTTTTATTCTTTAGAACCACGTCGTCAAAGACTTTGAGCGTTAATTTGGCAAACTCCACCGACCCTTTGGCTATCTCCTCTATCTTTGCTCTTTCCTCTTCATTTATGGCCCTGCTCACACCGCCAGGCAGTCCAAAACAAGGGTGTATTGGACGGCCACCAACTGTCTGGATAATCCAGTGATTTTGTTTACGGGTATTGATTACAGCACCACCTAGCTCCAATCCTACCTTGCCGATTACTCCAAGGATATTGCGTTCCGCAGGTGAAGCGTCCGGCCCCATAACAAAATCAGGTCCAGCGAGAATGTAAAAGTGGGTGGTATGGTCAGTTACGTAGAAAGCACTATAAAGGAGCTCACGCAGCTTTTTGGCAGTGCTGGTTGGTTCGACATGAAACAGGTCATCTAAGGCTTTGGTTGCTGCCATGTGGTGGGCTTCAGGGCAAACACCGCAGATACGCTGAGTTATCTGGGGCATATCTTCAGCTATTCGTCCCTCAGAAAATTTCTCAAATCCCCTGAGTTCGGGAATCTGAAGATAGGTATTGGCTACACTGCCATCTTCGTTAAGAAAGATGGTAATCTTGCCATGGCCTTCAAGGCGGGTAATAGGATCAATCGTTATCTTTTTCATTTTATTCTTGCCCTCCTAAGTAGTGAATCCGGCAGACTGTAGCGGTAGAAAGTGCCTGCTGGGTCAGGGATATCATCAATTATCTTTTGAATCTCCTCAGGGTCGTTGGAGTCAATGATAGATGAGATAGCACTCAAAAAATGAGCTCCCTGGTCAATCACTCCTTCCACCGGTCCATAACAGCCAGTGCAACGCATATTAGCCTGAGGACAGAGAGCACCACACCCACCCCGAGTAGCCACACCGTAACATAAAAATCCCTGTTCCAGTAGACACCTTTCTGGCTCAGGAATTTTTTCATAAGCTCGGTAGAATTTCTTGATTTTCTTTTCCTCTTTCTTACGAGGACACTCATCGCAAACAGCCTTTATTGAGTGACTTATGACAGTACCTTTCGGTGGTAACTTCCCTGTAATCAAAGCTTCAAGGGCAAGCCAGGTTGTCTTTTCCTCCGGAGGACAACCGGGAACGAAATAATCAACATCCACGGTTTGGGCTAGAGTCTTAACCGTATCATAGAACTCAGGAAGCTCAAGCTCACCCTCAGGCACCTTGACTTTCGTCTGAGGAAAAATTTTCTTAGGATTATCAGTAGACGGCGTTTCAATGTAGACCCGGTCGAACGTAAGTTGACGGTTGTAAAAATTGGACAGCCCGGGTATACAGCCTTCGTAAGCACAAGAGCCATAAGCTATCATTATCTTGGATTTGGCTCGCAGGAGTTTGGCCATGTGCTCGTTCTCTTCATTCCGAATAGCTCCGTTGAAAAGACAGACATCTACACTTTTATCAGCCATCTTCTCTACGTCAGCATACTTGAAATCCATGCCTACCGGCCAGAACACGATATCGGCAACTTCAGCTAGCTTCAGTATCTTTTCGTGTATAGCCAGAGTCGCAATCTCACATCCACCACAACTAGCCGCCCAATAAAGAGCTATCTTAAGTTTAGCCATGTTTTGCCTCCTTAGAACTCTGCTTCAAAGAACCAAACGAATTTGGCCCAAGGTTTCTTACGGATTGAGTAAAGCTATTAGTCACCTCAGCAAATTTTGCTCCTTCAGACGCGGAAACCCACTCCAGCCGGACTCTTTCTTCCTCTATCCCAAACTGCTTCAACATCTTCTTCAGCAGCGGGATGCGGCGCATTGTCTTATAATTTCCTTCAATGTAGTGGCAATCGCCGGGATGACAACCAAGGACTAACACGCCATCGGCACCAATGCTGAGCGCCTTAATCACAAAGAGGGGATTTACTCTGCCGCTGCACATCACTCTGATTACCCTTATGTTGGGAGAATACTGCATTCGGGAAGTGCCAGCTAAGTCAGCACCAGCATAAGAGCACCAATTACAGCAAAAAGCTACTATTTTGGGTTCAAAGTTGTCCATCTATCCTCCTGATTAAACAAAAAGGGTAGTCCTGATCCACCCTTACTTGCCAGCCTGATAACACAAGCCTGTAATGATAGCACGCTTATCCAAAAAAAACAACCTTCCGAATTTCCACATCACTTAGAATTTCTCAACCGAGCATTGATATCCGTAGCTGCTCGTCGCCCTGCTCCCATGGCACTAATAACTGTGGCTGCCCCAGTAGCCATATCTCCTCCGCACCAAACTCTATCCTTGCTCGTCCTCCCGGTGGCTTCATCAGTCAACACGGTGCCCCACTTAGTGAGTTCCAGCCCTTTGGTCGTTGAGGGAACAATCGGGTTAGGCCTAGTGCCCAGAGCAGGGATTGCAGTATCTATCTCCATTATGAACTCAGAGCCTGGTTTTGGAACGGGCCGTGGCCGGCCACTGGCATCAGGCTCACCTAGTATCATTTCACATAACTCCACTGCCTTGACTCTACCTCGTTCATCACCGAGGAACTTGTTAGGATTGGTCAAAAGCTTGAAAATGACCCCCTCCTCTTCGGCATTCTCTCTTTCCTCGAGTCTGGCCGGCATCTCCGCTTTGGAACGTCGATAGATAATATAAACTTCTTCCGCTCCCAGTCTCAAAGCACATCTGGAAGCGTCCATAGCTACATTTCCAGCGCCGAATACTGCCACCCGTCTCCCCACTTGTATAGGAGTATCATACTCGGGGAAGCGATATGCCTTCATCAGGTTTG
>JBEKTM010000113.1:0-8760 GCA_049516035.1 Dehalococcoidia bacterium | reverse complement strand
TGAAGTTTAATGACTTCCTGATTCGCCTCGTGTCCCAACTTAATTGCCTGGAGCAGTATCTCTTCGGAAATCTCTTTGGCGCCTGCTTCCACCATCACAATGTCTTTACTAGTGCTAGCAACAATTACATCGAGCAAGCTATTTTCTATTTGAGCTAAGGGAGGATTAACAACTAGAGCATCGTTTATATAACCAATGTGTACCGCTGCTATAGGACCAGAGAACGGGATATCCGATAATGTCAAGGCTGCTGAAGCGCCAATAAGAGCACAAACATCAGGGTCATTTTCTTGGTCCACAGATAGCACTGTCGCCACAACTTGAACATCATAGTTAAACTCCTTGGAAAGAAGCGGGCGCAGTGAGCGATCGATGAGCCGACTAGTTATAACTGCTTCTTCAGTAGGGCGTCCTTCCCGCCTGATAAAGCTGCCCGGTATTTTACCCGCGGCATAGAGCCGTTCTTCATAATCCACTGTTAAAGGGGCAAAATCTATCCCTTCCCGGGGTTCAGAGCTTGTACAGGCAGTAGCTAAGACAACCGTGTTACCATATTGAACAGCGACAGCACCATCGGCTTGCTGAGCGAATTTTCCTACCTGGATGCGAAATGTTCTGCCAGCTACCGAACGTTCAAAGACATCAGACATATTATTCCCTCAAACTTAATCTGGAAATAAGAGAATAATATCGCTCGGGCGCCGTCCTGTTCAGGTATTTCAAAAAACGCCTCCGCTGCCCTATCACTCCGTGAAGCGCATGCCGGGAGTGTCGATCCTGGGGATACAACTTAAGATGCTCCGTTAACCGATTTATCCTCTCAGTAAGCAAAGCCACCTGCACCTCGACAGACCCACTATCATTTTCCTTAAGTCTAAATTGGGTGATGACTTCCTTCTTTTTTTCCTTGTCCACTGTTATAGACTCCCTAATAAGTAATTCCGTATATCATATCACGGCAAAAAAATCTTGTATAGAAATTGACCAAAAGAGCCAGATGCTTTATAATTAGCTGGTAAAGGCAACTTTTTATGCATGAAAGTTGCGGCGTTTTTGGTGTTTATGCCCCAGGCATAAATGTAGCTCAAACTACTTTTTTTGCCCTCTTTGCCTTACAACACCGTGGTCAAGAAAGTGCCGGCATCGCTGTCGCCGATGGCAACGGAATAAAAGTACATACCCGTATGGGATTAGTTTCCCAGGCATTCACAGAAACTGACCTCGCTCTGCTCCAAGGATATATTAGTATCGGGCATAACCGCTACTCCACCACAGGTTCAAGCAAACCCATGAATGCCCAGCCCATCATAGCGAAATCAGAAGGTTTGACCATTGCCCTGGCACATAACGGCAATATCATCAACTCCAAACTGCTCCGAGATGAACTCCAAGAACGCGGCTATCAGTTTAACGCCAGCAGTGATTCCGAAGTCATCGCCAATCTGATTTTAGCCTCCCCCGGCCAGAACTGGCAGGAAAAAACAGAACATGCCATGTATCGACTCCAAGGAGCTTATTCCTTGGTAATCTTAACTGAAAATAAACTGATCGGGGTTCGTGACCCCTTCGGCGTTCGTCCTCTTTGTCTTGGAACTATTGACGGCGGATGGTGCATCGCCTCGGAAAGTTGCGCCCTAGACCATATAGGTGCCCAATTCATAAGGGAAATAGAACCCGGAGAAATTTTGGTCATTGATAGCCAAGGAGTGCACAGTTTTAAGAAGGAAAGCGATAGAAAGGCCTTATGCATCTTTGAATACATTTATTTCGCCCGTCCCGACAGCATCATCCAGGGCAAACTACTCTACCCCGCCAGGGAAGCTATGGGTAGAATATTGTCTGAAGAATATCCTGTCGATGCTGATTTCGTCATGGGTGTTCCTGATTCAGCCACGGCTGCCGGCATTGGCTATTCTCATGCCTCGGGTATCCCATATTGCGAAGGCTTGTTAAAAAACCGCTATGTCGGACGTACCTTTATTGAGCCTGACCAAAGAATACGGGAGCTTGGCGTACAATTAAAATTCAACCCCCTTTCCCGAATAATTGCTGGGAAAAGGCTAGTAGTCGTCGACGACAGCATTGTTCGTGGCACCACCACTCCCCGTGTGGTTAGTCTGCTCAGAAAAGCTGGTGCTGCAGAGGTTCATCTCCGCATCTGCGCCCCACCTATTCGCTACCCATGCTTCTTTGGAGTAGATATGGCTACTAAATGGGAACTCATTGCCGCCAGGAAAACTATCCCAGAAATCAGGGAACACCTGGGTGCTGATTCTCTGGGATACCTTAGCGTTGATGGCTTAATTCGGGCTGTGGACCTGCCCAAGGACATTTTCTGCCTGGCCTGTTTCACCGGAGAATACGCCATTCCAGTCCAGATTGAAATGGACAAACTGGCTTTGGAAGCCCTTCCCCGGGAGGACCTCATTGCAGCCGACCACTAAAAAGGCCTACGCTCTCGCCGGTGTAGACATCAGTCTTGCTGATCAGGTAAAGAAAGTTATTGCCCAGCAAGCTCGAACTACCTTTCGCTCCGAAGTCATTGGCTCAGAATTTTTCGGTAGCATGTTTCAGCTCAAGGGGTATCGTGAGCCAGTTTTAGTTTCCAGCACTGACGGAGTAGGCACCAAGCTCAAAATAGCCTCGCTTCTAGGGAAAAATGATACCGTAGGCATGGACATCGTCAACCACTGCGTCAATGATATCCTTTGTTGTGGCGCCGAGCCCCTTTTCTTCCTCGACTATATTGCCATGGGCAAACTTGTGCCCAAGCAAATACAAGCCATCATTTCGGGCATAGTTCAGGCCTGTCGAGAAGTTAACTGCTCGTTGATCGGCGGCGAGACCGCTGAGATGCCCGGTATATACTCCCGAAAGAACTACGATTTGGTGGGGTTCATCTTGGGAGTGGTGGAGAAGAAGGATATCCTTGATGGCAGCTCTATTATCCCCGGTGATATAATCCTCGGCCTGCCCTCATCCGGCTTACATACCAATGGTTACTCATTGGTGCGAAAAGTCTTTGGCATAGATGCCAACCCTTCGTGCTTAAACAAATTTTATCCTGAACTGGGGAAAAGCCTCGGTGAAGAATTACTCCAGGTCCACCGTTGCTATTATCCGCAGCTCAAGCCAGCCTTGCCATTGATTAAAGGTATAGCTCATATTACCGGTGGTGGCTTTGTGGGCAATATACCTCGCATCCTGCCTAAAGGAGTTGCCGCCCGTATTAAAAAGCGTTCCCGGGACATTCTGCCCATTTTCAAACTCATTCAAAAAGAAGGCAACATAAAAGAAGCGGAAATGTACCAAGTGTTCAACATGGGGATAGGCATGACCATCGTTTGTTCCCCAAAGCAGGTAGCCAAGATTGTCAGTATCCTGTCCCAGGCTAAAATTATCGGCACAATAATTAAGAGAGAAGACAAGGAAAGAGTAATAATAAATTAGGAGGCTCTGTGCGCGCCATAATTAGTGTTTCGGACAAATCAGGCGTGGTTGATTTTGCCCGCGGTCTAAAAGAACTGAGCATTGAGATATTCAGCACCGGCGGTACCAAGAAGTCTTTAGAAGCCGCTGGAGTAAAAATACACAGTATCTCAGAGCTTACTGGCTTCCCTGAGATCCTCGATGGCCGGGTGAAGACTTTGCATCCCGCCGTGCATGGAGGCATCCTGGCTCGACGTGACCTTCCCCAGCATTTATCTCAGCTAAGCCAGCACCACATTGAACTCATTGACATAGTGGTGGTCAACCTCTATCCTTTTGTGGAAACAGTGACCAGGGCTGAAGTTTCCTTAGACGAGGCGCTGGAGAATATCGATATTGGCGGACCAAGTATGATTCGCTCCGCAGCCAAAAATTTCCTCTCCGTCCTGGTAGTAGTCGACCCCCGGGATTACGACACAATCCTGCAAAAGCTGCGCCGGGGCAATATAGATTCAGGATATAGGAAGCGCTTAGCCCAAAAAGCTTTCCAGCATGTGGCCCTCTATGATACCGCCATCGCTCAATACCTTAACGAAGAACTTTTTCCCGAAGAAATGACCATAGCCTTAAAAAAGGCCCGTAGCCTTCGCTATGGCGAGAATCCTCATCAGCAAGCTGCCTTTTACATCGAACAAAATGTCAGACAAAAGCCAGACGGTCTGGCATCACTGGAACAGCTTGGCGGACCCGAAATCTCCTTCAACAACCTTCTCGATTTAGATGCTGCTCTGAATTTGCTTTCCGACTTTAGCGACCCTACCATTGCCATAATAAAGCACAATAATTCCTGCGGACTCGCTTCCCATAATGACTTAGCCGAGGCTTATCGCCGAGCTTTAGCTGGCGACCCTGTAGCTGCCTTTGGCGGCATAGTTGCCAGCAACCGAATTATTAATCTAGCTACTGCCCAAGAGATAAATAAGACCCATTACGACGCCATTGTTGCTCGGGGATATCGGAAGGAGGCTCTGGAACTACTAAGACGAAAGGAAAGCCTGCGCCTTGTTAAAGTTGCCTCTTATCGCCCTCGTGTCAGAGGCGGCTTTCTAGCCCAGACGCCGGACACTTTGACCAAACCCGAACTTAAGCCTCGTGTAGTAACCAAGCGCCAACCCAGCAAGGCAGAGTTATCAGACCTGCTCTTTGCTTGGAAGGCGGTTAAAGGCATAAAATCTAACGCCATAGTCATCGTCAAGGATAAAACATTGTTAGGCATGGGAGCCGGACAGCCCAGCCGGGTGGTCAGCGTTGAGCTAGCTCTGAAAAAAGCTGGTAAGCAGGCTAAAGGCAGTGTCCTTGCCTCAGATGCCTTCTTCCCCTTCGCCGATGGCCCGGAATTGGCAATCAAGCATGGAGTTACCGCCATTATCCAGCCCGGTGGCTCGGTAAGAGATAAAGAGGTAATTGAGCTGGCAAACAAGTATAATGTAGCCATGGTATTTACCAGTGTCCGCCACTTTAGACACTGAAACGAGAAATACGAAGCACTACGCTCTAAACCCTAAACTTTAAGAACTTGGATTGGGAATTTGTTTAGAATTTAGATATTAGGATTTATGGTTTCTATATAGGAGGTGAGAAATGTTTATGATTAGTAAAGAAGCTATGAACAGCGTTATGTCACTTAGGGATAAGATGGCTGACCCTAAAAAGAAGGCGGAGTGCATTGCCGATGTGGAAAATATGATAAAAATGAAGGAATCCCATCTGGCAAGAGCAGAGTGGGGTGCTTGCTGCGGCAATATCCGCAGTTTGGCACCACAGATAGACAGCGAACTACAGATGCTCCAGAACACTTTGGAGGCTCTAAAGAAGAAAGACAGCCCGAAGGCAAGTTCCTTATTAGAGGATTACATTGCTTTATTGCAGAGAAACTATAGCCCGGAGCCTGAGCATTGGTGATGCATGGCCAGAGCAGTAATTGTATCGGATATGTTACGTGGTTTCCTCGAGGAAGGCTATCCACTTTATTGCGGCATCGAGGCCCGTAGCATCATACCCAATATCCAGAAATTACTGAAGCGAGAGCTAAAGCAGGGCTCGAAAATCTTCTACCGCTGAAGGGGCACCTGTAGATATTTTCGCTGTTGGTAGCTACATCAGCGATGCCCAGCCCATTGACTTCACCGCCGACCTTCACGAAGTAAAAGGTAAACCCATCGCTAAAAGAGGCAGAATGCCCGGCATCACCCCCAATCCCAGGCTAAAAAGGGTGATGTAAAAACTCCCAGCGGAGCTTTATCACGCTTATTCACGCAATTAGCAATAAATGCATTAGCTTCGATGCTTTTGTGCTTTCCTTACTTCTTCCGCTATCCGGGGCAATATCTCACCTGTCTTCCCCTGAACTAAATAGTCTGATACGCCCTCCTGAGTGAGTGGCGTAGGGTCTGCATTTACCTCTATTATCTTCACATTAGTCTTATACCCCACTACATCCAAACCTGCCATGAATCTGCGCGAATGATATCTTGCCATCCTGGGCAGATTGGCAAAAGGATAAACCACTGCTGATGTGCCACAGATAAGCATCAAGTCGCATCGCAAAGCTTCTTTTTCCGATTCCTCCATGACATCTGAAGGTATTGGCTCCTTGAAGTGAACCACATCGTCCTTCAGGACAGCGCCGCACTTGCAGCGAGGCGGAAGCTCATCCAGGGAAACTTCTTCCCAGGCAAACCTTGAGCCGCAAGAAATACACCTCACCGCATTGACACTGCCGTGATATTCCAACACCCTCTTATTTCCCGCCTTTTTATGTAGGCCATCAATGTTTTGCGTGATTACGCACTTTAGTATTCCCAGAGCTTCAAGTTCAGCTAGAGCATAGTGACCTAGATTTGGCTCAGCCCCCCTGACCTGTCCATGAAACATCCCGTATGTCCCCCGCAACTCCACTATTTCCTCCCAATATGCCTTGGGGTTATTCAGAAAAAGCTCGTATCTTTCATAAGCCTTAGCCTCAGCCTCTTTATTCAAGGTCCAGAGGCCCTTTGGGCCCCGGAAATCAGGTATGCCCGATTCGGTTGACATGCCTGCCCCGGTTAAGGCAATAGCATATTTGCTTTCCGCCAAATCCTTGGCTGCCCGCTTGACCAAGTCTTCCATTACTTACCCAAAATCACTGCTATTGTGGCAAAACCCAGCTTGTTTGCCAAATCCATCAAAACATTCTTCAGGCAAAGCCAATCCCCGCTATCTCCAGGAGATTGCCATCGATTTTCGTTCTGGCGCCCAGAAATTCCTCAATTAGCCACAAGTTTGTCTCTACATGTTCAGTAATGCGAGGGACTGAATACCTGGTGACCCCCTCGGCTAAGCCAGCATAGATTATGAGCTGGTCTGCGATATACCTATCAACTGCGGCGCCAGTTTTAACATCCTCTATAAACCTCTCAGCCACATATCTTCCTATGGATTCCGAGCTTCTGCCTAGCCTCCCGGCCCTGTCGGAACCCATTCGGTTACCCAGGCTCGTCTCGGCATATATCGCCAGGGCTGCTCCTTCTTGAAGGGAGCTTTCATCTTCGATTTCCTCAATTTCTGCTTTATACCCATAAGAGCTTAATACCCTCTGGCATTCCGCTGCCATCCTCTGACTTACCCTCTTTTCTTTCAAATGCGAGGAAAGCGCTATGCCTTTGATATTGAAAAACTCCCCCTGCTCGGTAAGATTTAACGGCTTCAATTTACCCGCCGGTTCAACTCTAACTTCTATAATCCCACCGCCTCTTGGCACATAGCCAGGACGCATTATGTCAAGTTCAGCTTGGACACCCATTCGCTTTAGAAACGGAAGCAAAACAAACTTCATATGATAAGCCGAAGGGGCAAAATCCTGAAACAGCCCGCCCTCCAGCCTGAATTTGGAGGGCTTTCGGGCAAAGCACGCCAGAGGCAAAAGCGTCTGGGCCATCATGGTGGTTGAGCCCGCCGTCCCTATGTCCCAGCTATACTCTCCTCCGTTGAACCTTCCTCTGGGTGTGTAGGTAATCTCCTTAGAGCCCACTGAGGCATTTTCCACCACCCCATGGCACATCTCCTGACAAGCCTGCACCACTTTAAGATGCTGTGCCCTCAGCCCTGGCTTATCCCTCCCCGCCCTGATATTTTCTATCCTTATTTCCTTACCCAGCAGGCTGGCCAGCGCCACAGAATAGCGGACTATCGTCCCGCTTCCCGACTTCGCTCCACCATCTATAGTTATCATGTGGACTCACTTTTATCTCAGTAAGAAGTCCTTTCTGGAGCCTCTTCATAATCAGGAATTTACCCAAACACCATCGGACTTCAACACAACTTAGGGCACAGAAAAGTTGTTTTTGGGCTGGCTAATTTGTTACCGCCGAAATCCCCATGCCAGTTTTCCCAGACCTACCCTTTTTCGAACGCTTCCGGTCAGCAATCTATCCGAATTAAAAATGCGCACCGCTATCCCTATCATTATCACCGTGAAAACTGCTGTGTAAGCAATACCACCGATTACCAGCGGATAATTATCGAGCATAAGAGCCCGCATAGCCATCATAGGGTGGGAAAAAGGTATGGCAAACAACAAAACTCTTAAGACGGTGGGAATGGTATCGAAATCCTTAAACATGATTGTGAACATGGAGATCATGGCCAGAGCGGTTATCGGGAAGATGAGTGTCTGGCCACTTCTATAATTCTTAGCAAATGTTCCCAGAACTATACATAGTGAAAGCCCGGCCAAAAGAGCTACGAATAACGAGATTCCTACCAGTAAATAATCTTGTATGCCCAGGCCCAACCCAAAATTGGCTAGATTTACATTTGAACCCTGGAATGAACTCATGTAGCGTGAAAAACCCAGCATGTAGATGGCTGCCATTATCATCCCGACCAGAGCGCTACCAACCATTTTGCCAATTACTATATAACTTCTTCTTACAGGCATGGTTAACAATGTCTCCAGAGTTTTGTTTTCCTTCTCCAATCCCATCGAAGATATTACGGAAGACCCGGCCGATTGTGAATTTAGCATATTACTCAGTTGACTTGGCGATAGCCCATCAATCTCCTTTCCCTTGAAAAATGTGGTATCAACTCTAGTCGTCGGGTTCAAGACCAGGACTGGGTCTAATGGACTATTCTGTTGTATCAGTTTCTTCGATATCTCCTGGTTTACTGACTGGATAAGCCCTTCACCCACGCTTGAGGATATGGAATCCATCATCCCCGCCCCTCTCATTATCCAGTAAATTTCTATTTCCCCGGGCTGATTGGCATAAATGTTTTGGCTGAAGTTTC
>JBEKTM010000112.1:0-4885 GCA_049516035.1 Dehalococcoidia bacterium | reverse complement strand
TTTCCACTCGCCATCCGGATGTGCGAATCTGAAAAAGAACTTCCTGACAAGACTAAGATACCCCAAAAGGACTTGGGAATAACTATTTCATTGTGCCACGCAGTTAACCTGGCGCGACGGTACGGCTGGACTATAGCTGTTGACAAGTTGCAGAGCTGTTACGTGGCTGGCATAAGTATGGGGTTCTTACCTTTACTGCCAGACGTTGTTGATGGGAGCTTCCAGGAGTCTCTTGGGCTATGGGGGATGAACAAAAAACAAGCAGCAGCGGCTATTAAAAACATTCCCAAATTTGAATATGGTAAGTACCAGAATGTACTCATGGCTCCTCTAAATAGAGCTACCTTTGAACCACATCTTATCCTGGTTTATGGCAATCCTGCCCAAATATGGATACTTCTTGCAGGCTACCTCACTGGAACAGGTAAGCCAAGTCTAGACGCTACTTTGGCTGTAGGAGCCGGATGTACAACATACATCACTCGGACCATCCAAAATGACGAGTGCCAGTTCGCCTTGCTAAGCCTTGGTGAGCGGCTGATTCCTCACACTGAAGATTATGAGTGCGCCTTTTCGATACCGATGAGCAAGATTGACAAAACGATTCAAGGCTTGGAAATAGGTCATAAAATCGGTGTTTTCAGGTATCCGATTCCCACGTTTTTGAGATATAACTCACCACATCCACCCGGATATGACAAAATGCTGAATCATCTGCTGGGAAAGGAATCTTAGCGAGGTGGGTCTCGGCACTTATCCTCAATTTACTGACCTTTGACCAATCCGAAAAAGCACTGGACGGCAGGGCGTGATATACTATGGACTAAGATTCTGACAAGTCAAACCATTACACATTTAGTCATCCATTAAGCAAGGAGGAAAAATGAGAACAAAAGAGCAGTATATACAAGGCCTGGCAAAAATGAGGCGAAACATCTACTTCGATGGCGCGCCAATCGACCGTACCGACGAGCTACAGATGGATTGTATAAATACAATCGGCACCACATTTGACGAGGCTGCCAAGCCAGAGAACCAAGACCTGTGCACCGCCATCTCTCATCTCACCGGCGAGCGCATCAGCCGCTTCACTCACATCCACCAGAACACCGACGACCTACACAAGAAGCAGGACATGACCCGCATGCTCTGCCAGAAGGTAGCCGGCTGCATCCAGCGCTGCATGGGCATCGACGGTACCAATGCCATCTACAACGTTTCTTACGAAGCGGACAAGATGAACAAAGGCGCCACCGAGTACCACGAGAACTTCAAGAAGTGGCTTACTCGCTTCCAGACCGAAGACCTGGTGGGCTGCTGTGCCCAGACAGACGTCAAGGGCGATAGAATGCTGAGGCCTGCTGAGCAGCCAAATCCAGATGCCTATGTACGGATCAAGGAAAGGCTCAGCGACGGCATCGTGGTCAGCGGCTGCAAGTTACACATCTCCGAGGCATCAGTTGCTGATGAGGTGCTGGTAGTGCCGACACGAGCGTTGCGCCCAGAGGACAAAGACTATGCTGTCGCCTTCGCCATCCCGGGCGATTGGGAAGGACTGAAACAGGTTGTTACTGTCCATAACCTCAGGCCCAGGGAACACTTCAAGCGTGGCTTCCTGCCCGGAGCCACAGACTCTTACATGATATTTGACAACTGCTTCGTGCCCTGGGAAAGAGTCTTCCTCGCCGGCGAATGGCAGCATGGCGGTGTGGTAGCTCTCCTCTTTGCCCTCTTCCACCGTCACTCCTATTCTGGCTGCAAACCGGCTCTTGGCGACGTACTTTTGGGAACCGCGGCACTGGCTGCCGAGGTGAACAATATCCACAAGACACCCGGCGTCCGGAAAAAGCTGGCTGAAATTATCATGGTCACCGAGCTGGGTTATGCAGCAGGATATACGGCCTCTGATCTGGGCAAGCCCGAGGTCTACATACCCGGGATAGGATTCGTGCCCTATGGCCCTGGCTCCTATATACCCAATTCTATTTACTGCAATGTCGGCCGTTGCCTGACGGGTGAGGCAGTCTACCATGAAACCGAGATGCTCTGCGATATCAGCGGCGGCGTGGTAGCCACCTTCCCACATGAGAAAGATTTCCTGAACCCGGAGACCCGTGACTTTCTCCTGAAATACACAAAGCGCAATCCGGATATGCCAGTGGAGGACCAGGCACAGCTATGGCGTTACCTGGGTGACGTGCTTTGCTCGGCAACCGGAGGCATACACAATATCGGCAGTTACCATGGTGGCGGCTCACCTATCATGGAACAAATCGCCATCACTACCCAGTACGATGTCGAGTCCAGAAAAAAGCTGGTCAGGCACATCGCCGGCATGAGCGGTGGCGACCGTGATGCTCTCAGTAAAAAGATGACCTCGCCAGGCAAGAAACTCGCCAAGGCAACCAAGCGGTAACAGGTAAGCCTTTCTCAAAAATCTGAAGGGTTTTCTGGCTCATCAGCCTGCTGTAGGCAGTTTCCCAAACGGCTGGTGATATAAATCTTGTTATGATGGACGCTAGTATGTTGTTCTAGCCAAGTAAATTATGTCAACCAGACCAGAATTGTAAATCCCCCGTGGTTTGGTCTTGCCGCCGATTTCTCAAACATCAAACCATCCCTACAGGGTCAACATCTATAGTCCAGCCCCGCGGCAAAATGAGCTGGGATAACACCCGAGTTGGGTCAGGGCCTCGGAGGAAGAGTTGCCAGCGATACCTACCCTTGGCTCGGAAGGCAAAAGTGGGCACAGGACCAATCACACTCAAGTCAATTATGTTTTCCCTTGCCTTTTCCTCAAGGACTAGCTGATACACTCTCTCTGCCTCACGGTGACATAGCCTCTCATCGGTGTGGCTATAAACCAGGCGGACTAATTGGCTAAAAGGGGGATAATTGTATTGGCGGCGATAATCTATTTCCTTATGATAAAACTCAAGATAATCATGCTTGGCCGCAGCCTCAATAATGTAGTTATCGGAGGAGTAAGTCTGGATAATAACCCTTCCGGCTTTAACCCCACGCCCCGCCCTGCCAGCAACCTGACACAGAAGTTGAAAGGTACGCTCGCTACTTCGGAAATCAGGAAAATTCAGGCCAGTATCAGCGTTGATTATTCCAGCCAAGGTCACCTGAGGCAGGTCCAGCCCTTTGGCTATCATCTGAGTGCCAATAAGCACATCCGCTTTGTGGTCACGAAAATTCTTTAACAACTCCTCATGAGCATATTTCCTGGTAATCACATCCCTGTCCCAGCGAAGCAATCTTGCTTCCGGTAAGAAATGTCTTACCTCTTCTTCCACCCTTTGCGTGCCAATGCCCAGCAACCTGAGATGGCGCTGAAAACACTGGGGACAGCTCGGGGATACTGGAATAGAATAGCGGCAGCGATGGCAAATTAGCCTTTTCTCCACTGAATGATAAGTAAGGGCTATGGAGCAGCGGGGGCAGCGAAAGACAAAGCCACAGTTACGACATCGCACAAAGGTAGCTGTGCCCCGACGGTTAAGAAAAAGAATTATCTGCTCGCCCTGCGCCAGAGCTTCTTTCATGGCAGCTAATAAGGAACGACTAAGCAAGCTTGTGTTTCCGGCCTTAAGCTCTTCTCTTAAATCCACTATGCTGACTTCAGGGAGAGGGGAATAACCCCGAGGAGTAATTCTTTCCTTGAGTTCGACAAGATGGTATTCGCCTTGCTGTGCCTTATGGAAACTGCCAACATCAGGGGTAGCACTGCCCAGAATAACCACAGCCTCATTGAGTTGAGCCAATTTAATGGCTACGTCGCGGGCATGATAGCGAGGCGATTTATCTTCTTGTTTGTATGTCCACTCATGCTCCTCATCGATAATGATAAGACCGAGGTTGGGCAGGGGCGCAAATAAGGCGCTCCTCGGTCCAATGACGACATCGCAGTTTCTTTCCATTATCCATTGCCACTCGTCGAACTGCTCTCCCGGGGAAAGACCACTATGCAATACTGCCACGCGCCCGGGAAAGCGACTAGCAAATCTCTCTACTGTTTGTTGAGTCAAAGCGATTTCCGGGATAAGGCAAATGCCTCGCTTACCCGCGGCGATAACTTGGGCCAAGGCCCGCAGGTAAATCTCAGTCTTGCCACTGCCGGTAACGCCAAAAAGGAGAAAAACCGGTGGCTTACCAAGTTGCCTCGCTCCACTCACAATGACATCTTGTATTGATCCCCAAGCAGCTTGCTGAGATGGAGTGAGAACGGGAGGTGGAGAAGTTGTCAGGCTGAGGTGAGATAAGGGGTCACGCCTTACCCTGAGCTTCTCCACTGAGACCAAATGACGGCCCTCCAGGGCTTTGATAGTGGCATGAGAGCAATTTAGACGTTCCCTCAGTTCGCTAATTGCAACAGGTTGAGTCTGTCTGGTCAGAAATTCTAAGAGTTCTGCCTGCTTATAAGCTCTGAATTTAGCCAGGCGAGCCTTCGCCGCTTCAACTTCTTCTCTGTCAGCTACTAGCTGAATATAAGGAAGTGTTTTGGGCTTTATCTTAGCCTTTTCCAATTCCAGAATTTGTGTAATTAGCTGACGAGCTAGCAACTGGTCGATGATTTGCCTGGCTTTTCTTTCACCAATTGCTTTCTCCAGCTCAGGCAAGCCTGCCTTCCCTTTCCCTTTCATGATACTAACGATTTGCCCTTGCTCTGGCGTCAGAGATGACAAATCCACCTGTGACTCAGTGAGCTTAAAGCAAGTGACAGCCCGTCTCTCAAATCCCGGGGGCAGCATTAAAGCCAAGGCATCGAAAGGAGGAGAAAAATAGTATTCGCTTATCCACTGGGCAAGCTTTATTTGTATCGGGGAAAGCAAAGGAAAATCAGCAACAATGCCAGCTATTGCCTTAGTTTCTTCAACCG
>JBEKTM010000111.1:0-4901 GCA_049516035.1 Dehalococcoidia bacterium | reverse complement strand
AAAGAGGGACTTTCTTCTGAAGAAAGGCAGTTGTCCAAATCTTTAGCAGAAATTATGGCTGCTGAAGACAAGCTAGAATATGGCGAACCTTATCTCGAAGGACTGCGTTTGCTGCTGAGCCAACCAGAGTTTACCAACAGTCCTAGAATACTGGGAATTTTAGAAGTGCTGGAAGGGGAGGATTGGCTTAGAAATATATTTGGCCAGGAATCTAGCAAGGGAGGGATAAAGGTAGTTATTGGTGAAGAAAACCCAGAGCCAGCACTACAGGACTTGAGCTTAATAGCTAGCCAGTATGGAGTATTTAATAAGGCCAGTGGCATTGTGGGAGTGATTGGCCCAAAAAGAATGGACTACGCTAAAACTATATCTTCGCTTAACTTTCTCACAGCATTTCTAAGTGATTCAGTGGCTGAATACATCTAAAGGAGGCCTAACGTTGGCTGAAGATGGCGAGGTAGTTGAACCAGGAATTGAGCACGTTGAGGATATAGAAACGTTACAGCGAGCTCTAGCTGAGGAGAAGGAAAAGGCAGAAAAATATTTAGCCAATTGGCAAAGAAGCCAGGCGGACCTCCAGAATTATGTGAAACGCGCTGAACAGGAGAAAGCAGAGATAGTTGAGTTTGCTAACAGGATGCTTACCCTGGAGTTGCTACCTATCCTGGACGATTTTGAGAGAGCACTTGCTTCTCTGCCGGTTGAGCTTGATGAGCAAAATTGGACTGAAGGCATAAAGCTCATCTATAATAAACTTAAAACTGTTTTAGAAACGCAGGGGCTGGCTGAAATTAAGGCCAAGGGAGAGTGTTTCGATCCCTACTTTCATGAAGCAGCAGGTCAAGTAGACGGGGATGAGGGCATAATCATAGAGGAAATTCGCAAAGGTTATAAATTTAAAGGCAAGCTGCTTCGTCCCAGCATGGTTATGGTAGGTACAGGTACGAACAATAAGACTCAAGAGGAAAGCTCAGAGGAGAGATAATATGGCTAAGACAGTAGGTATTGACCTGGGAACAACATTGAGCGAGGTTGCTGTGATAGAGGGTGGGAAACCGAAGCTTATTCCCAGCTCGGAAGGCTCTAACTTGTATCCTTCGGTAGTGGCGATAAACAAGAATGGCGAGCGGCTGGTAGGACAAGTGGCTAAGCGTCAGTCTATTGTTAACCCGGAAAACACTATTTACAGTATCAAACGCTTCATGGGAAGGAAATTTGGGGAACCACCGGGAAGAGAATTACCTGTGGAAGAGGACGCACGCCGCGTACCCTACAAGACAACTCGCGGTCCTAACAACGAAGTCAAGGTAGTCATGGGTGGAAAAGAATACACTCCTCCGGAAATATCGGCAATGATATTGCAAAAGCTAAAGACCGATGCCGAAGCCTACCTCGGCGACAAAGTGACAGAAGCAGTGATTACAGTGCCAGCTTATTTCAATGATAGCCAACGCCAGGCAACTAAAGATGCCGGTACAATCGCTGGATTGAATGTCATTCGTATCATCAATGAGCCAACCGCTGCCGCCTTCGCTTACGGCGCAGATAAGAAGAAAGAGGGAATCATCGCAGTATACGACCTTGGTGGTGGCACCTTCGATATCTCCATCCTTGACATAGGTGGGGGTACCTTCCAGGTCAAGTCTACCAGCGGTAATACTCATCTGGGTGGAGATGATTTCGACCAGCGCATTATCGAATGGCTGTGTAATGAGTTCAAGCGTGATCAAGGAATCGACTTAAGGAACGACCGCATGGCAATGCAGCGGCTTAGGGAGGGGGCAGAAAGGGCAAAGTGTGAGCTATCAACGGTGCAACAGACTGAGATAAGCCTACCTTTTATCACCGCTGATGCCTCGGGACCAAAACACCTTAATATCACCTTGACCCGCTCCAAGTTAGAACAACTAGTCATGGATTTAGTGGAGCAGACTCTCGAGCCCTGTCGCCAGGCAGTTAAAGACTCAGGGTTGACTACGGCCCAGATTGATGAAGTCCTCCTTGTCGGTGGTCAAACTAGAATGCCCCTGGTCCAAGACAAGGTGAAACAGTTTTTCGGTAAGGAGCCATCGAAAGGAATCAACCCCGACGAGGTTGTAGCCATGGGGGCTGCCATTCAGGCCGGGGTGCTTAAGGGCGAAGTCGGAGAAATTCTTCTTCTCGATGTTACCCCACTCACTCTAGGGATAGAGACGCTAGGAGGAGTAGCGACGCCCCTCATTTCCCGCAACACCACCATACCCACTGAAAAGAGCCAGATTTTCAGCACTGCTAGCGATAGCCAGGCAGCAGTGGACATACATATAATTCAGGGTGAACGTCCCATGGCTGCCGACAACCGAACCCTGGGCAAATTCATACTCGATGGTCTCCTACCGGCACCACGAGGTGTGCCCCAGATCGAGGTGACCTTCGATATAAATGCCGATGGCATCCTTAATGTTAGCGCTCGTGATAAGGGCACGGGGAAAGAACAAAAAATTACTATTACCGCCTCTAGCGGACTCTCCAAAGAGGAAGTGGAGAAGATGAGGCGAGAGGCTGAGCAACATGCTGCTGAGGATGCTAAACGTAAAGAGGAAGTAGAGGTGCGCAATTCCGCTGACAGCCTGGCTTACACCGCAGAAAAAACTCTCCGGGACTACGGGGATAAGATACCTGCCGATGTAAAAAAGGAGGTAGATGCTAAGATAGCCGGTGTGAAGTCAGCTCTTCAGGGGAAGGACATAAACGCTATTCGTAAGGCTATGCAAGAGCTATCACAGGCTATACAGAAGGTTGGGGCATCGGCTTACCAGCAACCAGGCCAGCAGCCACCTGGTGGAGGGAAACCCGGTGGAGGAGAAGAAGGCACGGTGGAAGGGGAATTTCGCGAGGTCTAAGCAATAAATATTAGCCCCTGATTCTCGCGAAATTGGGAACACGAAATTACATTTTTCTCAAGGAGCGTGATGGTAACGTTTGAGTTAGAACAATTCGTCATAACTGCCAACAAAATCTGGCAAAAGGCACGAGAAGAAAAACGGTTGGCTCATAACCCTTCTGATGAGGAACTGAGAGGGCTTGTGGAAAAGGAGCCGGGGGTTAGGAAAACGATTTATGGAAACTTTGTCGCCCAAAGTGAGCCTACTTCCAGGTCAGCAATGTTCACCAAAAACAGTGCTGATCATTCCTTTGGCGAGGATGAACTAAGGCTATTAGCTCAGTGTGAAAAGGTCTTGGGCAAGGAAAGATTGATTTCCATAGACAGAATTGTGGGCAATGAAAATAGCAACACCACGGTCAGGTTAATTGTTCCTGAGCGGTTCGCCCATGTCGCCTACGGAGGCAAGAATCTTTTTATACCTCCAAAGGGGGAAGTCAAAAAGCCAACCTACTACATCTTATTCTTTGCTGACGAGGCTTTTGAAACTAACCAGTCAAAGCCGCTCCCCGAGAAAGACATTACTATCAGACTGGCTATGCTGGATGACGGAAGGTTTGTCAAGATAATCAGGAATGGTAACTACATAGGTGAATATAAGAAGGGAGTTTTCGCCGCCGAAGATTGGGTAGCTAAGACAAGAAGGGGAGGCATCTTCTTGCATGCTGGCTGTAGAGAAGATTACCTTCAATCAGTACGCGGGGACTATCGGATGGCGAGGACGCTGCTCGTGGCACTAAGTGCCAACGGGAAAACAACTACAACCTGTAAAATCCTGGCCAGAAAAGGGATGGAAAAATCCTGGCTTATTCAGGACGATGGAGGGACTCTCATGCCCGATGGTTCTTTTCATGGTTTTGAAGCCGGGGGAATATTTGTAAAAACAGAAGGCGTGAACCCCGGGGAGCAAATCGAAATATTTTACGGGCTGTTGACACCGGAAACTGTCTGCGAAAATGTTTACTTGACCGAAGATGGGGATTTTGACTTTTACAATTTCGACAGAACATCCAATGGCAGAGCAGTGGTATTAAGAAGAGATTTCATGCATGCCAGTCCCTATATCGATGTGGATAGGATTGACAATCTGATTCTTATCACCAGGGGGCCACTGATTCCGGCAATATCAAAGCTAACCCGGGAGCAAGCAGCAGCCTTAATGGTTCTGGGACAGGCAATGGAATCCTCGGCTGGTGACCCAACCCAGGCCGGGAAAATTAGAAGCGAGTTTTTCTACGACCCCTTTGTCGCCGGAGACCTGGCTGAGCATGCTAATATATTTTATGAGATAATAAAAGGTATTCCTCACCTAAGTTATTATTTGATAAATACTGGAGGAATAGGGGAAAGGGAACGTTACAAAGATATAAGATTGGAATTTACCCTGGCAATACTCGATTCTTTACTAAGGGGAGGTTTAGAAGATTGGGTAGATTCCCCAACGGGCTTTAAGGTGCCTGTGGCGATAAGATATGTAGATGATATTTACTTACATCCTGAGAAACTCTACTCCAGAACTGAATTTGAAAAAAAGCAGGGGGAACTTAACAAATTTAGATACGAATCCGTGAAAAAACTCGGAGACTCCTTACATCCTGATGTAAGGAAGGTTTTTAGCCAGCCCAACATCGCATAATAGAACTGCCAGTCTCACGCGGTTCGTGTGGAATTTTGGTGTAGGATAGCTGTAAAACATCGGAGGGCAAGAAGTGATGGAGTCCGCTGAACTTTATGAAAGATTAAAGAAAGAAAAAACAGAGCTGTTAGAAAAGATAGAACAATTGAGAGCTCTCGGTCAACCATCGGCAGAGAGAAAGGAAGGCAGTCCATTCGGCAAGAGAGAGGAAGGAGCCGATGAGGCCTCCGAACTAGAGAAGAGACTAGCCCTGGAAAAAAGGTTGGAAGAGTCTCTAAATGAAGTTGAGCATGCCTTACAAAAATATGAAGCCGGCACTTATGGATTGTGCGATTCCTGTGG
>JBEKTM010000110.1:0-9018 GCA_049516035.1 Dehalococcoidia bacterium | reverse complement strand
GAAACGCTCAGGAAACTCTTGAGCAAAAAAACTGGTCATTGTTGAAGGCGCCACATCGGCATCCAAGACAACGATATTGGGATTCTCTCTGCCTAACTCAACCAAGGTCTTGCCGTAGGCTTCCCGAGTAGATGCTTCAGCCATGCTTACTCTAATTCCTTTAGTGCCCTTTCAGCTTCTTCCCAGGTAGGTGCCTTGCCATGAAACGCTACGTTGTTTTCCATGAAGCTAACCCCCTTGCCTTTTATGGTGTGGGCGATGATGACAGTGGGTTTGTCTTTTATTTTTTCAGCCCTTTGGCAAGCGGACAGGATTTGGTCAAAGTCGTGTCCATCTATATCAATGGTATGCCAGCCAAAGGCTTGCCATTTCCGGGCAAAAGGCTCAAGGTTCATGATGTCGCTAGTCCAACCACTGAGCTGCATACCATTGCAGTCAACTATGGCTATTAGGTTATCTAGTTTGGAGTGGGTTTTGAAGTGGGCTGCTGAAAGAGCTGCCTCCCAGGTTTGCCCTTCCTCGCATTCTCCATCGCTAAGAAGAACATAGGTTTGGTAAGTCTTGGAATCTAGACTAGCAGCCAGGGCAATGCCAATGGCGAAGGACAAACCTATACCTAGAGAACCTGCCGACATTTCTACGCCGGGGGTGAATTTCCTATCAGTGTGTCCTTGGAGGCGACTATCCAACTTTCTCAGTGTTGCCAGCTCGGCTACGGGAAAGTAGCCAGCTTCAGCTAGGGCAGCGTATAAAATTGGAGCAGCATGTCCCTTGCTCAATATGAATCGGTCACGGTCTGACCACTGGGGATCTTCAGGATTATGTCGCAAAACCTTAAAGTAAAGAGCAGTGATGATGTCAGCTGCTGATAGAGAGCCGCCAGGATGCCCACTGCCTGCCGTAGCTATCATAGTGATTACATGACGGCGTAACTTTTTAGCCATTTCCTTGAGCTCTGGTGTGGACAAGTTGAATTTATTCTTGGGGTAGCTGCTTTCGAGGGATACTTCGCTATGATTTGGCATGGGTCGAGTATTACATTGTAACTCAGAATGGCTTACAATGTCTAGGGTTAATTGGCTACCTTCAAACCAAGGAAGAACGTATTTTATACTGGGTGTATGAGAAGGCGTTTTAATTGTGTTAAATCGTTCAGGGATTCTTGATGGTTTCTTCCTGACCTGTCAATATAGAAAGCATTTATGCCAGCCTCCCGAGCATTGAGGAAATCAAATTGCCAGTTATCACCCACATGGATGACCTGGCTTGGCTTAACGTCCATCTCTTCGCATATCCTGAGGTAAAAATCAGGGCTTTTTAATTGCTTGTAATGTGATATAGCAGAAAAAACTCGAACGAAATAAGGTTCGATGTCTCGCAATAAAAGATGCAGTAGCTCGAGAGGTGTGCCTGAGGCAACAATCAACCTATATTCATTAGCTAAGGAAGAAAGTACTTCAGTTATCTCAGGATAGCAGGATATCTTACACATGCAGCTTTGTATCACCGGTTTAGAAGACCCCAATCCCAGATAGCTAAACCAGTATTCGATATCATACCATTCAAGCTTCTGGTCGCCGACCCTGCTATATTCCTCGACAATACACCTCTTAGCTTGAGCAAAGTCAAGGCCTTGTTTCTGAGCATAAAGCGCAGGGATAGCCTCATGCCATATAGTCTCGCTGAAATCAGGCGTTACCAGTGTCCCCTCAGCATCAAAAGAGATTAATTTGATTTGCCTCATTTCGAAATACCGATATTATCATGGTAAGGAGGCGAAAGTCCATTTGCCGATTCCCACCAGCAGAGCTAAAATACGTACAATGTTAAGTTATTCAGTTACGGAAAGGTTGGGTCATACCTTTGAGCTAGGTCCTATAAGACCTCCTAGTGAAGCTTATTCACTCCTGTTAAGGGCGACCAGGAATTGTCCCTGGAATAGATGTCAGTTCTGTCCAGTATACAAAGGCAGTAAGTTCGAGCTGAGGTCGGTGGGTGAGATTATGAAAGATATTGAAGCAGTCAAGGCTATCAGCGAAGGTATTAAAGAAATGGCTTGGAAGATGGGCTATGGGGATAGAGTAAGAGAAGTAGCAGCAATGCTTTGTAATCAACCTCAATATGGGCAATGCGTGTGCCATGTTGCCATGTGGCTTGGGATGAGAGGCAAGACAGCCTTCCTCCAGGATTCTAATACCCTGATCATGCGCACTCCTGAGCTAATCCAGGTGATCACTTTCTTGAGAGAAACCTTTCCCAGCTTAAATAGAGTAACTACATATGGTCGGTCCCATACGGCAGCCAGGAAGTCGTTAGCGGAGTTAAAGGAACTCAAGGATGCCGGGCTAGATAGGGTTCACATTGGGCTGGAAAGCGGCTATGACCCCTTGCTGGCGTATATGGAAAAGGGATGCACTGCTGAGAATCACATTGAGGGTGGAAGGAAGGTGAAAGAAGCAGGGATTTCGCTATGTGAATATGTTATGCCTGGCCTTGGGGGCAAGAGGATGTTTCAAAAGCATGCCCGGGAAACAGCTAGAGTGTTAAACGAGATTGCCCCTGATTATATCAGGCTGCGTAGTCTCCATGTATCTCCAGCTATGCCGCTATGGACAAGATTGCAGGACGGGGATTTTGAATTGCAGACGGAGGACGAGGTAGTAAAAGAAATAAGTATCTTCGTCGAAAACTTGCAAGTTACCAGCTATCTTAAGAGCGATCATACACTTAACCTGTTGATGGAAGTCGAAGGCAAATTGCCCGAGGATAAAGAAAAATGCCTCAATATTATAAATAAGTATTTATCTCTGCCAGACGAGGAGAGGCTCAATTTCAAAGTTGGCAGGCGGATTGGTTTATACAATAGGCTAGCTGACCTCAATGATAGCTACAAGCATGATAAAATAGAACAAGCTATAAAAAGCCTCAGAGCACAAGGCAATGATGTTGAAGAGGCAATAGTCAAGCTAAAGAACAGCTTTATTTAAAGGAAGGATTGTGGCAAAAGGATTTGATAGAGCGAGATGGCAAGCAAAAAGCCAATTTACAAAGTAAGATGAAAATCAGGGGGAAGGAGGTTAAATTTCGTGGCTAAAATAGATGAGCTTACTTTTGGCTCTATAGTAGTCACAGGCAAGATAATACCGTCGGGATGTTTTGATTTTTGTCGATGGCAAGGGGAAAAAATCTAAGCTTAATGGTTAAAATCTAAGCTTAATGGTTCAGCCGTCCTATGACGCCGTAGCCAAGGTAAATGAGCTTACCGAACAGGAGAAGAAGGTTGCTGCTTTGATTCACATAACCTGCTAAGGCATGAATTTATCTTAGCTCGATTCCTTAGTAAGTCGCTCAGCTGTGTCTCTAGTATTCTCTTCTATATGAATCAATATATAAATAAATTCTCTGGTTGCCAGCAAGAATAGCCAGGCCAAGAATGCGAGAATTACTCCCCCGATTGCATAAAAAGCACCTGTAACTCCCCCCGTTTGAACACCGAAGATAATGGCACCAATAACGCCAAATACCAGCACTACCCACCCCAGGATCCTCAAAACCAGAGTCGCATACTTTAGAAAAGGATATTTTTGCATCTTACCTCCTTTCTGTCCTAATTCACATAACTTGCAGGATCTGGGACTTTACTTAAATTCGCTCTTACCCAAGGCAACGAATATAATGGCGAGTATCCCGAGAATCCCAGCAGGACCAACAAGTGCACAGATAGACCCAGCCAGCGCTAACCCCCAAATCTTTCTTTGTAAGGCATAGATACCGCCTACTATTGCAATTATCCCGAATACAATTGCCGGGGCACCAATGGTGCTCAACCATCCCATTCCAAAAAATCCGGTCACGAAGCCAACCATTGTGGCAACTAGTATACCCCAGATCATATTAATTACTCCTGCAATGATAGAGAATATGCCGGCAGTTGTCGGTTTCCATGTTTTCTCCATTTTTTATCCCTCCTTTCTCCTTTTATTTTTGCATAACGATATAGTTAGAAGCTCCCATTGTCAATACCCCAAAACTCCAATAGTTGCCCCAGCAGCGCGTTGGCCTGCCGTATAGCCCACCCTGGCGCAGCCCAGGCAACCATCCCAAGCAAGATCCCCAGGGTATACATACCACGCCCAACAAGAATAGAATGCATAGGATTCCCCCGATTACCACAGATATCCCCAGGCTAATAAGAAACCAGCGCCACCACAATCCCCAAGCTAATCTCCAGGTCGGCCTTACCTCGTTATCCATTTGCTCTTCCTCCTTTCCTTGTTTTCTCCAAGGTTCAACCTTCTCAATTGGTTGAATAGCTTCTGCAATTCATTATAAGTATAGCTACTAATCGATGTCAATATATTTAAGGGGATTATTTATTAAATTGCTCGTGGTGAGCTTATCGAACCATGAGCGACACTTGAGAATAAACTAGCTTGCCCTTCGACTTCGCTCAAGTGGCTGGGCTGCCAAAAATTATCTCTGAAGGCTCCCATGTAGCTTAGCCAAGCTCCTTGACCATATAGGCGCCTTCCAGACCGTAGCCAAGAGAGCGATAATATTCCCGGGCACCGACGCCACTAAGCACCGATAGTCTATCAGCCTTAAATTCTTCCCCGGCGATTCTTTCTGCCTCCCGAAGCAAGTTTTCACCGAGACCGTGATGTTGAGCAGCTCGCTCTAGCCTCGCTCCCAGAGCAACTTCAGGGCCGAAGATGTGTAGCTCCCTAACCATTGCTTTTCCTTCATTTATTCTCAACCTCAACAAGCCAAACAAGGTCTCATTCTGATCTTCGTAAGAAAGGAAGACTTCCTTACCCCCAAAAGTTTCATAATCCATTCTGGTTAACCTAGGCTTGTCAATCGCCCAACCACTATTCAAGCGATGTCCATATTCCCGACAACGAATGCAGCTACAGCGAAGACCTGTTTGCTCCATCTTCTTTTTAATAGTCCCTCTGAGCGCCAGGTCTCTGCTACCGGCAATGATAAATTTGCTGGGAATATCCCGCATCAACCTCGAAATCCTTACATATTTGGGGATTAGGGCTTTAATTGCTATAAGCAAATCAATCATTTCTTCATCACCATAAGGCCGGTAGCGATTATCCCGATACCATCTCTCTAGCTCGCTCCCCCGAACTACGAGTGTGGGGTAGAGCTTAAGCCCGTCAGGTCGAAAGCGCTCGTCTTCAAACAATCGCCGTGATAGCTCCAGGTCATGCTCGGGGATCGATCCTGGTAAGCCGGGCATCCAATGATAGTAAACCTTAAAGCCATAATCTCGTAATAACCTGGTCGCGGAGATAACCTCGGCTGTGCCGTGTCCCCTCTTCGTCAGGCAATGAATCTCGTCGTCCAAAGTCTGTACCCCGAGCTCCACTCTGGTGGTGCCAAAATCGAGCATGCTCTTTATCTCCTCCTCACCACAAAAATCAGGTCGCGTCTCAATGCACAATCCCACGCAGCGATGCTCAGCTTTTTCGTTCAATTTTCTGGCTGCCTCTAGACTGCTAGAGGCGATGCCATTCAGAGCATCATAGCAATCCTTAACAAACTGATACTGATAGTCGTGGGGATAAGACAGAAAGGTGCCCCCCATGATGATAAGCTCTACCTTATCCTGGGCATGTCCCATTTCAGCCAGTGTCTTGAGCCTGACCTCCACCTGCTTTTTGGCATCAAAGCCACAACTTCGAGCTCGGAGCACCGCTGGAGACTCCACGGTATAACTCTTGGGCGCCTCGGGAGAGCTGGGGCAATAAATACATTTGCCCGGGCAAGGAAATGGCTTGGCCATAACTGCCACCGGGGTTACTCCAGAAATCGTTCGAGATGCTTTCTTCATGCCATAATATGCTAAAGTTTAACAGAGTGTATCTATGACCACAAATAGAGAAGTTTTCGACCAAATAGCTGAAAGCTGGTATCGGGTGAGGCATTGGCCTTTATTAAAGAAAGAGCTAGAAGAACTGGTAGTAAGATGGCAAAGCGGAAAGCTGCTAAATGTGGGCTGTGCTCACGGGCCGGACTTTTTGCCTTTCAGCCAGGGTTTTGAACTCTGGGGGCTGGACTCCTCCCCTGCTATGCTCAAGCAGGCTCTGAGATATTCCGCCAAGTTTAAGTTTTATGTCAACTTAGTAGCCTCTGATGCCTTGTTCTTACCCTTCCCTGATAATACTTTCGATTGGGCAATATCAGTTGCCACTTATCACCATATCAAAGGCAGAGAGGAAAGAGAAAAGGCACTCGTTGAACTAAAGCGAGTATTGAAGCCTCAGGGCGAAGCCTTTTTAACCGTGTGGAACCATGGACAACCAGGGTTCTGGTTCAAATCCAAAGAGCAACAAATCCCCTGGAGGCTAAAGGAAAAAACAATTTACCGCTACTATCACCTGTTCTCTTATGGTGAGCTACGAAAGCTACTAATCAAAACTGGCTGGGAAATCGTTACTATGTCGCCGGAGAAGTCCTACCATTTCCCGATAAAGAATTTCTCGCGCAACATATGTGCTCTGATAAAAAACGAGCTGCCTCCCAAGGTACCAGTGATGTAACGACTTAGCTCTAGGCAAAACTCGATATCTCCAAATTCCCGCAGCTACATTATGGTTTTTGTACAGTTGTACTACGGCTCCGTTTGCTCACTGGATGCGTCTTGACCTATCTTCACTTTCTCAGAAAGACCGGCCTCGATAATGCCAATGAAGACCTCCACCAGTTTAGGGTCAAACTGAGTCCCTGCACCTTGTTTGAGCTCCTTTAGTATCTCTTCATGGGACAGGGCCGGACGGTAGGGGCGAGCAGAAGTCATAGCCGCAAAGCTATCAGCTATGGCGAGAATGCGAGCTTCTAGGGGAATCTCCTCGCCTTTCAGCCCTTCGGGATAGCCACCACCCCCCCACCTCTCATGGTGATGTAAAATGCTACTTACACAAGGCACTAGAGTGGGTATGTTACCAACGATGGTTGCTCCTAGTCTGGGATGAGCCTTAATTGCCTCCCAATCTCCTCCACTAAGCTCTCCCTTCTTATTAAGCACTCTATCGGGAATGCCAATTATTCCAATATCGTGGAGCAAAGCAGCAGTGCTCACCTTAAATACCTCATCTGGCGATAGTCCAATCTTTTCTGCCAAAGCCACGGCATAGGTGTTAACTTTCTTGGAATGACCATAAGTGTAAGGGTCTTTAGCCTCCACTGCCGAGACTAGAGCATAGACAGCACTCAAATTATCACGTCTGGTATCAATCCCGTTGATTCTTCCCTCGGCCAGCGGCTTAGGCAAAATCTTGGATGAGAGGTAGATTCGATTACCTCCAGTCCGCTTGGCATAATAGAGGGCAGTATCAGCTACATCCACAAGTTCAGTAGTTACCACTCCATCTGAAGGATAACTGGACAAACCAATGCTGCAAGTCACATTAATTGCTTTCTTTTCCATCTCCTCGGCAAGCTGTGCGCGAACTCGCTCAGCTACAACATAGGCATCATCCTTGTTTGTCTGAGGCAAAATGACGACAAATTCATCACCGCCGTAACGAAAGGCCTTGTCGACATTCCTGAGAGAGCTTTTGATGATTTTTCCTATCTGGTTCAGAAGAATGTCTCCGGCCGGATGTCCATATAAATCGTTATAGTTCTTATAGTTATCCAGGTCCAGCATGAATAAGGAGAGCACATCGCCATAACGAGAATGTCGGGAAATTTCTTCTTTGAGGCACTCCTCAAAATAACGTCGATTAAATAGCCTGGTAAGTTCATCAAGACGCGACCTTTGTTCCACCTGGGCATAAAGTTGAGCATTCTCAATTGGCGCAGCAACCTGCAAAGTTATCCTTTCCAGGAGTCTTATTTGACTGTGGTTGTAAGCGTTAGGTTTGCGGCTGGCTAAAATCAGGCTGCCGATACTATGGGCTGTGACATTCAAGGGTAGGTAAAGAATAGAGCGAAACCCTTGCTTCAAGTGATGCTCCCCGGTCCAGAACCTCTGATGACGTTTCAAATCAGGTTCATATAGACTTCTCTTCTCCCGGCACACCCACTCAGTAGCCGTATCTTTAAGCGGTATCCTTTCCTCTGTCTGCCAGGCGGAACCTATGGTGCTGGATAGAGCCAGAAAGTAAAGCTCATCTCCATCAACTAAAGCAATTGTTGCCCAATCAATATCCACCACTTTCTTCAATTCCTGTGCAAAACCTTCAAATATCATCTGGATACTCACGCTGGAGGTTATGATTGTGGTTAAGCGATTAACGAGGTTTATTTCTTCGTCCTGTTCCCTCAAGCGCTCATGTAAATACTCCTTTTCTATGCTTGCTGCCACCTGGGCGCTGACAAACTCCAATAAATCAATGTCCTCAACTGCATAAAGCCTCTCATCTCGTCTCTCACTTATTGCCAGAACAGCCACAAGCTCTTCCTTGTTGATTAAGGGAACAAACATTGTTACCCCGGCCGATCGAATTTCATCTCTCTCTTCCTGCCATATAGATTGGAATTCAGGAAGGATATCGAGATTTCCTTCCATTAGTATGGCTCCTTTTTGTCTTAACCAGGTCACAACAGGACTATCTTGCCTTAATTTCAATCCCTCTATGGGATTATCCTCCACAGGAGGATAGATAAATTGGGCGCTGAAGCCTCCGTTTCCAGCCTCGGGCAAAAGCAGACAAGCTCTCCGACAATCGAGAGATTGAGCAACCAGTGATATAAATCCACTGCCCAACTGCTCTAGAGTGGGGACACTGTGTATCTTGGTGATAAACTGAGATAACTGCCTGCGATAAGGATATCTTGCCCCGATAAAGGCTTGCTCTACCTTCCTTTGCCAACCGTCGTGTACTTTGTGGACAAGAAACAGGACAGCGGGAATTCCCAGGCCGATAATTGCCGCTAGAGTAGGGAAGTCTCTTGCACGGTTGTCAGCCGGTAACACAACCCAAACAAGTGCGAGCACTATGGCAAGCCCGCCACCATAGAGAACGATGTATATAAGGGCTTGGCGGAGTACAACCTTGA
>JBEKTM010000109.1:0-9653 GCA_049516035.1 Dehalococcoidia bacterium | reverse complement strand
GGCGAAGGGGCTAAGGCTGTGCTTCAAGCTCACCGCTATCTCCAGAGGCTCAGCAAATAAAATTGTAAAGGAGAATTGAAATGGCTGTTAAAAAAGTTGGTGAAAAATATCGCTGCAATATCTGTGGTAATGAAGTGACGGTGACCAAGGTTGGCGGCGGCACTCTAGTCTGCTGTGGTCAGAACATGGAATTAGTTAGCTCGGAAGGTAAGGAGAGAGCAAGTGGGAAATGAACAGGCCAGGACGATAGAGGTGCTTCAGCTTGCTGTTCGGATGGAGGCGGATGGCAAAAAGTTTTACCAGAAGGCAAGCAAGAAAAGCAACAACAAGCTAGCTAAGGAACTATTTAAGCAGCTATCTAGTGAAGAAGACATTCACCGCAAGAAGTTTGAAGAAATATATAAAGCCTTCAAGAGAGGGCAGAATTGGCCTGATGTAGAACCACCATCCGAGAAAGGGGAAAAAATCAAGTCTCTGTTCGCCGAAGCTACTAAAACGTTAGGTAGCAATTTTAAAGCGACCGAGTCTGAATTTGAAGCTATCAAGATAGCTATGGATATGGAGGTCAAGTCTTATAATTTATATTACTCTCGAAGCAAAGAAAGCACCCTCCCTGTGGAAAAACAGTTCTATCAGACTCTGGCGGGCGAGGAGCGAGGGCACCATCTCGCCCTTCTCGATTCCTACGAGTATCTCAGTGACCCTGCAGGGTGGTTTACAAAAAAGGAGCATTGGTCATTGGATGGAGCTTAAATAAACAAAAGGAGTGTACAACATGGATGACATTGCTTTAAGCATCAAGCAGCTAACTGTGGAGGTAGAGGGCAAGGAGATTTTACATAACATAAATTTGGAAATAAAACTTGGCGGGAGTCATATCCTTTTCGGTCCCAATGGCAGCGGGAAAACCACTTTGCTTATGACAATAATGGGGTTCCCAAAATACCGGGTGACCAAGGGTAGCATAATCTTCATGGGCAAAGATATAACTAGGCTACCTCTTGACGAAAGAGCCAGAATGGGAATTGGTATGTCTTTTCAGAGGCCACCGGTAGTTAGGGGAGTAAAAACACGCGATATTGTTTCTGCTTGTCTTAGAGGACGTGGTGATGATGAAGCAATTAGTAAGCTGGCAAGTCGGGCTGATTTGTCCGATTTCTTGGAGCGGGATATCAACCTGGGTTTTTCCGGTGGAGAGATAAAACGTTCTGAAATTCTGCAGCTAATGGCACAGAGACCGCAGCTGGCTCTGCTCGATGAGCCAGAGTCTGGGGTTGATTTAGTGAACATTGCTCTCATTGGGGAGTTGATAAATGAGTTGCTGGAAAAAGATTGCCCGATACGTGACCGAAAGTGTACTGGGCTTATCATAACCCATACCGGGCATATTCTGGACTATGTAAGCGCTCACACTGGCTACGTTATGTGCGACGGCACAGTCTACTGTGAGGGTAACCCCCATGAGATTCTAAAAACTATTAAAGAAAAGGGATATAAGGCGTGTGTTAGTTGTTCCGTGAGGAGTGTGCTACATGAGTGAGATAAAATCATCGGAGACATTGAAGAAGAAGGCCAAGGCTGCAGCCAGTAAACCGGCGGCAGTAGGCGAAGATATAGATTTAAGTGCTTTTATTGGTGAAGCTGAGCCCCAATCTTACCGTGCTGATGCTTCACAGCTACCAGCTCGAGCTAAAGAGCAAATGCTGGGGGTTGGCGTTATGCTGGATGACATGGGCCAGAGAACCGGCACATATATTCAGACAAACAATACTCCAGTGCATACTTCGGCCACGCAAGAGGGTATAGAGGTAATGGCTGTCAGCCAGGCAATGAAGAAATATGACTGGCTACCAGACTACTTCTGGAAAGCGGTAGCGGTAGACACCGATAAGTACACTGCCAGTGTCGAGCTAGGCCAGTATGATGGCTATTTCTTCAGGGCACTGCCTGGTGCTAAATCTCAGTACCCGGTCCAGGCCTGTCTCTACCTGGCCAAGGCGCAACTGGCTCAGAAGGTTCATAACATCATTATTGCTGAAGAGGGCTCAGAACTGCACATTATCACGGGCTGTACTACTGCCCTGAGAGAAGAACCCGGCCTGCATATTGGCGTTTCTGAGTTCTTCATAAAAAAGGGAGCCAAGGTTACCTTTACCATGATACATAGCTGGAACCCAGCAACAGCGGTCCGTCCTCGCACTGTCGCCATTGTGGAAGAGAATGGCCTCTTCCTCAGTAACTATGTACTGATGAGGCCAGTTCGTTCAATACAAATGTATCCTACAGCCAGGTGTGTTGGTGAAAATGCAGTTGTCAGGTTCAACAGTATTTTGGTAGCAGGCCCAGGGTCATCGCTGGACGTTGGTTCTCGGGTTATCCTCAACGCCAAGGGAGCGAAAACGGAAATCATATCGCGGGCTATAACTACCGGAGGGAGTATTGTTGCCCGAGGTTATGTGGAAGGCAATGCCCCTGATGTCAAAGGCCATCTAGAATGCCGTGGGCTGATTCTGTCAGAGAAGGGTATGATTCATGCCATACCTGAGCTCAAGGGTACATTGGCTGGCGTTGACCTATCCCATGAAGCGGCAGTAGGCAAGATAGCTGAAGAGGAAGTAGAGTATCTCATGGCACGAGGGCTAACTCGAAGCGAAGCTACAGCCACAATAGTCAGGGGATTTCTCAGGGTGGATATAGAGGGATTGCCGCCCTTACTCGGTGCCGAATTACAGCGGGCTGTGGAAGCCAGTGAAAAGGAACTTATGTAAATAAGGCTAACAAGGGGTAATCATGAATCTCAAGGCTCTACATAATCTCAGCTACGGTTTATATGTGATAAGTTCCAGAAAAGGAGATAGATTTAATGGGCAAATCGCCAACACCGTGTTTCAAATCACTTCCGAGCCGCCCACCATTGCCGTGTGCATCAACAAGCAGAACCTGACTCATGAATTTATCAATGCAAGCAAAGTATTTACCGCTTCTATACTATCCCGGGATACGCCACTCTCTTTCATCGGTCATTTTGGCTTCAAATCGGGTCGAGAAGTAGACAAACTCAAAGATGTCAATTACAAACTAGGTGACGCTAAGGCTCCCATAGTACTTGACAACAGCCTAGCTTATCTCGAAGCCAAGGTAATTAATCAAGTAGATGTCGGAACTCACACTATCTTCGTCGGGGAGCTTGTGGGCGCGGATGTCCTCAGAGAAGGTGAACCCCTGACTTATGCTTACTACCATCAGGTTAAGAGAGGCACCACCCCCAAGACAGCTCCCAGCTACATCGAAGAGAAAAAGGAGACGGTATCCAAAATGGCAAAATACCAATGCACTGTTTGCGGGTATATCTATGACCCCCAGTTAGGCGATCCCGACGGCGGCATGAAGCCGGGAACGCCTTTCGAGAAAATACCCGATGACTGGGTATGCCCGGTCTGCGGAGCAAGCAAGGACCAATTTGAGAAAGTGAAGGAATAAATAGAATGAAAGCCAGACAAATAAAGACAAATGTTTACTGGGCGGGCGCTATTGATTGGGACAGGCGTCTCTTCGACGCTCTGATACCCCTTCCCGATGGGACAAGCTATAACGCCTACCTGGTGCAAGGCAGCCAGAAAGTTGCTCTGATAGATACAGTGGATCCCTTTATGACCCATGTCCTCATGGCTTTTCTTGAGGATGTTCCCGTTATTAACTATGTCGTTGCCAACCATGCCGAGCAAGACCACGCTGGCAGCATCCCGCAGGTTCTGACGAAGTATCCCGATGCTAAGGTAGTCACTACGCCCAAAGGCAAAGATTTGCTCATGGCTCTCTTACTTATCCCGGCGGACAGATTTATCACTGTAAACGATGGTGAAACCTTATCGCTGGGAAATAAAACCCTGGAGTTTATCCATGCCCCCTGGGTACATTGGCCCGAGACGATGCTGACATATTTACGAGAAGACAAGATACTCTTCCCTTGCGACCTTTTCGGCTCCCATTTAGCTACCACAGACTTATATGTAACTGATGAAGGTCAGGGCTACGAATCGGCTAAAAGGTACTTTGCAGAAATTATGATGCCTTTCCGCACCAGTATTGAGAAACATTTGGAGAAGCTAAACAGCTATAAGATTGATGTCATCGCCCCCAGCCATGGCCCCATGTATGACAAACCTTCGTTCATCCTGGAAGCCTATCGAAGTTGGGTATTCGGTTCACCAAAAAACATAGTGGTCTTGCCTTACATCTCCATGCATGGCAGCACCCAAAAAATGGTGGAATATTTTGTGGGAGCCCTGGCTGACAGAGGTGTCACGGTTAAGCAGTTCAACTTGGCGGCAACTGATATTGGGAAACTGGCCATGGCCTTGGTGGATGCCGCCACTATGGTTATTGGCACACCTACGGTTCTGGTTGGCCCACATCCTAACGTCGCCTATGCGGCGTTTCTCGCTAATGCCTTAAGACCCAGGCTCCAGTTCATCTCTATCATTGGCTCCTATGGCTGGGGCAGCAAGGCTGTGGAACAGCTCACGGGAATGATTCCCAATCTTAAGGCAGAGGTGCTGGCTCCCGTGCTCAGCAAGGGATTTCCCAGAGAAGAGGATTTCCAAGCCCTGGACAACTTAGCTAGCACCATCGCAGAAAAGCATAAAGAGCACGGCTTTGTCTGATAATGGTTTTGCCGGAAAGGGGGTAGGCTGGAGTAATAATTTATGATAGTAGAACTGGCAACCCGGGTAATGTTAGTGAGACTTTGAAAAGGAGGAAAAAGACTTATGGAAACAGCAAAATTTTATACTCTGCCGCAACTGCCCTACGGATATGATCAGCTACAGCCATATATATCCAAAGAGCAGTTAACTCTACATCACCAGAAACATCATCAGGCGTACGTTAATAGCGCTAATGCCATACTCGAGAGGTTGGACAAGGCGCGTAAAGAAGGTACTGACTTTGATGTTAAAGCTACCTTGAAAGAGCTTTCGTTTCACATTGGAGGGCACCTGCTTCATTCATTGTTTTGGACCAACATAGCGCCGGCGGGCAAAGGCGGGGGAAAGCCGATGGTAACTTTGGGCACAGCCATAGAAAAGGAGTTCGGTAGTTTCGAAAGATTCAAAAAGGAATTCAGTCTGGCCGCTACTAGCGTGGAAGGCTCAGGATGGGCGGCACTCAGTTTCTGCAGACAAACTAACAGACCAATAATAATGCAGATAGAAAAACATAACACAAATGTTTATCCCATGTTTACCATCCTCATGGTTATTGACGTCTGGGAACATGCTTATTATCTGGATTACAAGAACGAGAGAGCTAAATTCGTTGATGCCTTCTGGAACATTGTTAACTGGGATGAGGTGAACAAAAGGCTGGAAAAGATATTGAAGTAGTTTTAGGGCAGGGGTGCATAAAAGCATTAAAAGCAGTGGCTAAGGCGATTGAACTTTTGCTTTGTGCAGGCAAGGAGGTTGATGGACAAGAACGAAGTTAAAAGAGGCTTTTTAGAATTAAGAAAGGACAAGTAAAGGAGGTGTCGAACATGGAAGAGGTAAAAGAACAAATAAGTCGAATACCCCGAATAGGCGAGCCAGCGCCAGCTTTTGAGGCAGCAACCACTCATGGGACGCTCAAACTGGAAGATTTTAAAGGAAGCTGGCTGATTCTCTTTTCCCACCCGGCGGATTTCACCCCGGTGTGCACTACTGAGTTCATGGCTTTTGCTGAGATTTATCCCAAACTACAAAAGCGGGGGGTGGAGCTTCTGGGCCTTAGTGTTGATAGCGTCTCTTCGCATATTGCCTGGGTACGGAATGTGGAGGAGAAAACGGGTGTAAAGATACCCTTCCCCATTATCGCTGACCTCAGTAAACAAGTCTCCTTGGCCTATGGTATGATTCACCCCGGTGAGAGCAAGACTGAGACTGTCCGATGCGTGTTCATAATCGACCCTAACCAGAAAATCAGGACGATACTCTACTACCCGCTGACCACCGGCAGGAATATGGATGAGATACTGAGAATAATAGATGCATTACAAACGACGGATAAGAATGCTGTGGCTACTCCAGCCAACTGGCGACCGGGTGATAAGGTAGTTGTGCCGGCGCCGAACACGCAGGAAATGGCTGAGGAGAGGCTTAAGCAAGGGTATGAGTGCGTAGACTGGTATCTGTGCAAGAAGAAACTCTAGACATATCTTTATAGGAGGAGAATATGGCATGTATTAGCCCTGATGGTAAACCTACCGCGTCAGGTACCAAGGTGCTCCGTGCCCTGCAAGCAGGGCTGAAGTCTCCCGAAGAAGTTGCCCAGGACACTGGGCTGCCGCTATTCAGGGTAAGAAGCGGCCTCCGTGAGCTTACCCAGGCAGGCCTAGTTGTGGAGAAGGCTGGCAAATATGAGATTACAGACAAGGGGACTGCGCTGGTGCAGTAGTTCCATCCGCCTTGAAACATCGGCCAAGCAAAGGAGGACAAAATATGAACAGGGGCGTTTAGCATTGACTACTCCTTTCGGAATTTATTAAACTGACGGTGTCACGCGACAAAGAAAAAGAATTGGAGGTGCAAAATGGTAGAAAAACATGATGCTGTTACCAAAGTATCAAAGGCCTTTCTGGGCAAGTTAAATGATGCGATTGCCAGGGAATTACAGGTAGCTATTCAGTATATGTGGCAACATGTCCAGTGGGGCGGAGTGAAAGGGTTTGCCGTTCACGACGAACTGAAAAAGATAGGCATAGCCGAAATGAAACACGCTGAAGCTATCGCAGAGAGACTCTTTTACCTTGGCGGAATACCAACAACCAAGCCTACCCCCATTTTCGTTGGCAGCACTCTCAAGGAGATGATAAAGCAAAATATTAAGGATGAGGCAAATGCCATAACACTTTACAAGAAGATCATAGAGGCAGCATTCAAGGAAGGTGATGTCACGACAGGCTTTCTTTTCAAGCAAATACTACAGGAAGAAGAAGACCATCATGACACCTTCACCACTTTGCTGGAAGACTTATAGCACCTAGAGCTGGCATCAAAATTGAGCAGAGGTAGCGGTTAAATATGACCGCGCTGCCAAAGAAATTAAAAAGCCTGCCCTGAAAGAGCTTCTTGCCCGGATAAGGGACCACGAATTGTACCACGTTGATGTATTCAACAATTTGTTGAAGGAAGAGGAAATGTGGGTAGGGAAAAAATAGTGGGCGACAAAACTAATTCCCAAAAGTCCGACAAGGCTTTGATCCACATAACTGGCATGACCTGCACTACCTGTGCGGCTACTATCGAGAAGGGTCTTTCCGAGACTCCCGGTGTAGAGCAAGCCAACGTTAACTTCGCTTCGGAGAAGGCTTCCATAAAATACGATCCTACAAAGGTGGACCTTGCCAAGATTAAGGATACTGTCTCGCAATTAGGGTATGGGGTCGCCACCAAGAAGTCCATATTCCCGGTGGGCGGAATGACCTGCGCCTCCTGTGTTGCTCGCGTGGAGGAAGCTCTGTCCAGCGTGCCCGGGGTAATTTCAGCTAGCGTGAATCTGGCCTCGGAGAAGGCTACTGTAGAGTACCTGGAAGGAACGGGGCTGGCTGACCTGAGACGAGCGGTAAAAGACGCCGGCTATGAACTTGGTCCCGAGGTGCAGGCTCTGGAGGATGTGACGACTGCCGCTCAGCGTGAGATTCGGGGTCTCAGGAACAGATTTATCGTCGCTGCCATCCTCGCCGCATCAATCATGGTCCTAGGTTTCAGTCCTCCCTTTGTTGGTCAGCCCTATTTACTATGGGCTCTGGCCACGCCAGTGCAGTTCTGGGCCGGCCTGCGGTTCTATCGAGGGGCATGGGGCGCCTTGAAACACAGGACCTCCGATATGAATACCTTGATTGCGGTAGGCACCTCGGTGGCTTACTTCTACAGCCTGATAGCCGTTATTTTCCCCAGCCTTTTTGCTACTGGCGTGCTGGAACCACACTTATATTTCGATACTTCAGCGATGATTATAACCTTGATTCTTCTTGGCCGTTTTCTGGAAGCTAGAGCCAAAGGACAGGCCTCGGCAGCAATAAAGAAGCTCATCGGTATGCAGCCGAAGACCGCTCTAGTTATCCGTGAAGGCGAGCAGAGGGAGATTTCCGTTGATGATGTTCGAGTTGGTGACCTTATCCTGGTACGCCCGGGCGAGCGAATACCTGTGGATGGCATAGTGCGCCAGGGTTACTCTAGCATTGATGAGTCTATGATTACTGGAGAGAGTATCCCGGTAGAGAAAAAGGTGGGTGATGAGGTTATCGGTGCCACTATTAACAAGACAGGCAGCTTTGAAATCGAAGCCACCAAGGTGGGTAAAGATACAACGCTAGCTCATATCGTTAGAATGGTGGAAGAGGCTCAAGGAAGCAAAGCTCCTATTCAGCGTCTTGCTGACGTTATCGCCAGCTATTTTGTGCCAGCGGTGATTGGCATTGCTATCATGACCTTCGTAATCTGGTATTTCGTGGGGCCAGCTCCTTCTCTCACCTTCGCCTTCCTCAACCTCGTCGCTGTGCTCGTTATCGCCTGCCCCTGCGCCCTGGGACTGGCTACTCCCACTGCGATTATGGTCGGCACAGGCAAGGGAGCCGAGCATGGTATTCTTATCAGAAATGGTGAATCCCTAGAGAGAGCTCACCAGATAAAGACCGTGCTCCTAGATAAGACAGGTACTCTGACTCGTGGCGAACCCGTGGTGACTGATGTGGTCGCTGCCCCTTTTTCCTCCCCCGAGGAAGTCCTCCGACTAGCTGCTTCTGCTGAGCATAGCTCAGAGCACCCCTTGGGCGAAGCTGTGGTCAAGGCTGCTCTGGAGAAGAAGCTAGAATTATCTCCGTCCTCAGATTTTAATGCCATCCCGGGGCAAGGTGTGGAGGCATTGGTGGAGGGCAAGAAGCTTTTCCTGGGCAACCTTAGATTAATGACAGAGCGAGGCTTTGCCCTCAATGGGCTGGGGCAAAAAACCACTGACCTTCTTGAAGAAGGCAAGACGGTAATGTTTCTGGGGCGGGATAGCCAGGTAGCAGGAATTATTGCCTTGGCGGATACCCTAAAGCCAGGCGCCAAAGAAGCGGTCCAAACGCTGCACAAGATGGGCATTGAAACAGCCATGCTTACCGGGGACAACCGGCGCACGGCAGAAGCTATTGCCAGACAAGCAGGTATTGACCGTGTCCTGGCTGATGTGCTCCCTGAGCATAAGGCTGGAGAGGTCAAGAAATTGCAGGAAGAGGGCAAGGTGGTGGCAATGGTAGGCGATGGCATTAACGATGCTCCGGCTTTGGCCCAGGCAGATATCGGTATCGCTATTGGTACAGGTACTGATGTTGCCATGGAGACTGGCGATATTACCCTGATTAGCGGTGACTTGATGGGAGTGGTAACCGCCATATCTCTGAGCAAGCGGACCATGAGGACTATCAAGCAGAACCTCTTCTGGGCTTTTGCTTACAATACTGCCCTCATTCCGGTAGCAGCCGGGGTATTGTATCTTGCCTTCGGGAAGACTGGTGTACCCTCCGGGCTTCATTTCATTCTAGGTGAGTATGGTTTCTTGAATCCTATCCTGGCCGCAGCCGCCATGGCGGCTAGCTCCATCACTGTGGTATCCAACTCATTGCGTTTAAGAAGGTT
>JBEKTM010000108.1:0-7722 GCA_049516035.1 Dehalococcoidia bacterium | reverse complement strand
GCCAGCCGAGAGCATCTAATGAATGTCACCATAAAAAGCCATAATAATGCTCGCCTCAATCCTAAGGCACAGTTTAATGTCTCCATCCGCGATATTATGAATCAGAGGATGGAAAAGGCTAAAAATAAAGGGGAGCCTGTACCTGCTTGGAGAGACGAAAAGGAATTCCTCCGTGACCCTAGGGCTAATCCTGTGGTTGCCTGGCCCATGCATCTCTTTGATTGCTGCCCCATAAGCGACGGAGCCAGCTGTGTTTTATTAGTAGCCGAGAAAATAGCCAAAGACTTCACGGATGATCCACTATATGTTGTCGGTATAGGGCAGGGGAGTGGCAAAGGCTTGCATGCCAAGGAAGACCTTACCTATTTTGAAGCCACGAGATATGCCGCACAAGAAGCTTACGAGCTATCGGGACTCAAGCCCGAAGATGTTCAAATTGCCGAGGTGCATGATTGCTTCTCCATAGCTGAAATCCTCCACATCGAGGACCTGGGTTTCTTCAAGCCCGGGGAAGGATATAAAGCAGTAGAGGAGGGCTTGACAAGATTGGATGGCCTGAAGCCCATTAATACCTCGGGGGGACTTAAGTGCAAAGGGCATCCCGTGGGGGCCACAGGCACAGGGCAAATTGTGGAAATTTGGAAACAGTTGAGAGGTGAGGCTGGAGAAAGGCAGGTCCCTATTAAGGATTTGCGAGTCGGGGCAACCCAGAGCTTGGGGGGGACAGGGGGTACTTGTACGCTTACCATTCTGGAAAGAAGATAAAAAGGAGATAAAGCCAATGGAAGGAAGGCCTTTTAATGATATCTCTTACGAGCGATTTATCAGCGAGGATAAACTGATGGGGTCGCGGTGCCAGAAATGTGGCATCCTTTCTGTGCCTCCTCGCTCCATTTGCATTAAGTGCCATGGCTCGGAGATGGAATGGGTTGAGGTGAAGGGAAAGGGCAAGCTTGCTGCCTTCACCTGCATAGCTATAGGCCCGCCATTCATGATAAAAGAAGGTTACGACAGGAAACATCCTTATGTTTCGGGAGTCGTGGAGTTGGAGGAAGGGGCGAAGGTTGTTGCTCGCATTGAGGGAGTGGATGGGAATAAGCCGGAAACCATAAAAATTGGCACTCCGCTTAAAGTAGAGTTCTTACATAGGGGCGAAGGAGAAAACTCGACGACCTTTTTGGCATTCAGACCTTCATAACTCTGTATTAGAGTGCTGGACTGCGATTTAGCTTCGCTCAGATATCTGGATTGTACTAACTGAGGGAAATTCTGATAGAAGGAGATTAGAGCATGCAAAAAGAAGTAGTTGCCGTTAGTGGTGCGCGGACAGCAATTGGTGCATTCGGTGGTTCTTTGAAAGATATGCCTGTTGTTGAGCTAGGTGCCGTGGTAATCAAAGAAGCGCTTAAGCGAGCCGGACTGAGGCCGAAGTCAAGTGAAAAATTGCTCAGTTATGGTCCTGACGCACTCAAGGCTGATGGAATAATAGAGCTGGAGAAAAAGCACTATGCTTACGATTCTTCTTTGAAACCTGTTCAGGTGGACGAAGTAATTATGGGGAATGTCCTTCAAGGAGGACAAGGGCAAAACACAGCTCGCCAGGCCTGCATCTACGCCGGCATTCCTAAAGAAACCCCTGCCTTTACAGTGAATAAGGTCTGCGCCTCAGGTTTGAAAGCTATCACTTTGGGAGCAGAAGCCATAATGCTGGGCGAAGCCGATGTTGTGGTCGCTGGCGGCATGGAATGTATGAGCAGCGCTCCTTACCTTCTCCCTAAAGCTCGCTGGGGCTATCGAATGGATGTGGGAGCCAGGGGAGAGATTATAGACCTCATGGTCTACGATGGATTATGGGAAATATTCTACGGCTATCATATGGGAAATACCGCCGAAGAAATCGCCAAGAGATATGGCTTTACTCGCCAACAGCAGGATGAGATAGGCTGTCTTAGCCATATGCGGGCGCGCCAAGCCATAGTGAATGGTTTATTTAAGGATGAGATAGTTCCCTTTCCTATCCCGCAGAAAAAGGGAGAACCCGTTGTTTTTGATACCGATGAGCGGCCGATGGACACTTCTATGGAGAAAATGGCTAAGCTTCCTCCGGCGTTCCGCAAAGATGGAACGGTCACTGCCGGTAACTCTTCAGGAATTAATGATGCTGCAGCTGCGGTGGTGCTTATGTCCCGTGATAAGGCTAAGGAATTGGGTCTCGAACCTATGGCAACCTTGAGAGCCTGGGCTTCCGGCGGTACCGACCCCAAATACATGGGATTAGGCCCTGTGCCGGCGGTAAGAAAGGTGCTCAAAAAGACGGGGCTGAGCAATAAGGTTTTGGATGTTATTGAGCTTAATGAAGCCTTTGCTGCTCAGGTACTGGGTTGCCTGAAAGAGCTTGGTTGGGATTTCGACCACGTTAATCCTCATGGTAGTGGCATATCCATGGGGCATCCTATTGGCTGCACCGGAGCGAGAATAGCCGTTACCATTATCTACGATATGGTGCGTAGAAATCTGCACCGTGGCCTGGAGACCATGTGTATTGGTGGTGGGCAGGGGATGGCAGCCGTGTGGGAGAGGCCCTGAAATTTTACGAGAAGTCCGGTGTCAATATTACCATCTACAGTCGAAGCTCTTCTTAAGCCCCAGGCTTATCCCCACAAACCACAAAAGATAGAGCTGGTCCAGACCCAGATGTCCTTTATTTTCCTCGCCGGCGAATATGTATACAAGATTAAAAAGCCGGTTGGATTACACTACCTTGGAGAAGCGCCATTTTTTCTGCCATCAGGAACTGGAGTTAAATAAGCGCCTTTGTCCTGATGCTTATTTAGCCGTGGTGCCGATAACAATGTCATTGCGAGGATCGAAGCGAGGAAGCAATCTAGTCGAAGTCGAAGGACAAGGCAAAGCCATAGAGTACGCTGTCAAAATGAGGCAGTTGCCCCAGGACCGCATGATGGATGTGCTTTTGCCACAAGGTCAGGTCACTCGGGAAATGGTGGCCAGGGTGGCTGAAAAGCTGATGAGCTTTCACCAGAGTGCCGAGACAAATCCAAAGATTGCCGCCTTCGGCAGGTTGGATGTTATACGCCATAATTGCGATGAGAACTTCGCTCAAACCGAGAAATATATTGGAACTTCGATCACCGCCGAGGAGTATCAGCGCATTAAGAATTACACTAATAACTTTATTGACGGTAACGCCAGCCTATTCGATAAGCGGGTAAGAGAAGGAAAAATAAGGGATTGCCATGGCGACCTTCATGCCGCTCATGTTTGCTTCACTGAAGATACCCGCCTGCCTGCTCGCCGTACCTGCTCGCCGTATGACTCCAGCAGGCGAGTGACTCCAGCAGGCGAGCCGAGCCCTGGCGGGCAGGTCTGCATTTACGACTGCATTGAATTTAATGACAGGTTCCGATATTGCGATGTGGCTTCAGAAATCGCCTTTCTGGCTATGGACTTAGACCGCTATCAGCAGGCTGGGCTTTCCCAGCATCTGGTAAATACCTATGTGAGGCTGAGCCATGACGAAGAGCTCCTGAAATTGCTCAATTTCTACAAGTGCTACCGGGCTTACGTCCGGGGCAAGGTGGAGAGTTTTAAGCTCGACGACCCCTACATTCCCGAAGAGGAAAAGGCCAAGGTATTAACTGTCGCCCGGAGCTATTTCCAGCTTGCCGAATCGTATGTATGATATGTACAGGGCGGGGAGTGAGATTCCTCGCCTCCGCTTCGGAACAGGCTCCGCAATCCCTTCCTGTCTGTCGTTGCGAGGAGCCCCCGATGAATCGGGGCGACGAAGCAATCTCAAGGTAATTATGCGAGATTGCCACGCACCTTTCAGGTGCTCGCAATGACAGGAAAGAAAAAGGGGTCGACTCTGTTTTTCCTTAGGCTTGCCAGGCGCGCAGGTGAACAGAGGAAAATAGAATTTCCCCATTTTTACAAAAGGCAGGTATCTTGACAGTGGTATACAATTGATATACCCTAACACTAAGGAAGGGAGACGCCTGGTGCTGCACATTGAATCCCTGGAGATTGATGACCATATCCTTGATAAGATTGAGTCTAAGCACAGCGTTTCCTTTCAAGAGGTAGAAGAAGCCTGTCTATCAGAGAAACGACATGTCAGGAGAAGCAGGGAAGGGTTGTACAAGCTCTTCAGTCAGACGGCGGCTGGACGGCATGTCCTGGTAGTTCTGGCAAACCTGGGGAGAGGTAGCTGGAAGATAGTTACGGCCAGGTAAATGACTGATAATGAAAGGCGGCTCTACAACAAGGCAGTCGGAGGTAGATAAGATGGCTGATTTAGATAAGGCAGTAGAAGACATTGACCGGGGCGATGCTTGGAATGAGAGTGATGAGGTGGTGCGCGTAGAAGTTAAGAAGCCGTTGGATAAGGTGATTCCGGTTCGGCTCCCAGCAGACAAGTGGGAACAAATCAGAGAAGAAGCAAGAGAACTGGGCGTTGGGCCCACTACTCTTGCCCGAATGTGGATCTTAGAGCATTTACGGTCACGAGTGAAAGTCTAGACCAAATTTGCCCAACCTTCTTGAGTACTCCTGTTCCCTCCAATTGCACATTCCAGGTTTTTGGGCAATTTCACCCTCAGGTATTAAGTACCTGCTGTTCAAGTTGCGTGTAGCATCATCTGTAATATATAATTTGGCGTCGGACCCGACAAGTCGGGACTGATGAATCTTATTCAGGAGGTGCGCAATGACTATTTCTTCAAATGTTTTTTCTCTGTCAGGTAAGGTGGCATTGGTGACTGGTGGCAGTCGAGGCATCGGGAAGGCTATTGCTGTGGGGCTGGCCAAATTCGGTGCTGATGTAGCTGTAACCAGCCGCAAATTGCCGGACCTTGAAGAGGTGGCTAAGGAGATAAAAGGATTGGGGCGGAGGTCAATGGCTGTGGCCACACATGTGGGCAGGTTGGAGGAGATAAATAATCTGGTCCCGAAGATAAAAGATGAGTTTGGCAGGATTGATATTCTGGTGAATAACGCTGGTACCAACCCGACCATGGCCTCGGCTATTGATATAGAAGAGCGTGCCTGGGATTCCATTATGAATCTCAACTTGAAAGGACTATTCTTTCTCAGCCAGGCGGTAGCCAGGCTGATGAAAGAACAAGGCGGGGGTAAAATTATCAATGTCGCTTCAGTAGCTGGGATTACCCCCGACATTTTGCCGGTTTACTCTATAAGTAAGGCTGGAGTGATTATGGCGACAAAAGTGATGGCACAACAGTGGGCTCAGTATAACATCAGGGTGAATGCGATAGCGCCGGGGCTGACTAAAACTCGGTTCAGTGAAGCTCTCTGGAGCAACCCGGCTATTGAACAAGCTGTTATGGATAGGACCCCATTGCGGCGCGTCGCCGAACCTGACGAGATGGTAGGGGCTGTGATTTTCCTGGCTTCTGATGCTTCCAGCTATGTGACAGGACATGTTCTGGTTGTAGATGGCGGCGTTGTTATATAGCAAAATATTTTGAATTCGGGAAACAGCCAAGTTCCCTCACGGGTGAGGAGTGCACTGTAAGTGGATAGGGTTGATACTATAATTGGGTTAAACTTTGTCTCTTAGGCTTGGGCCCAGTAAGATTTGTACGCAGTTTCGCCCTTTTTCTTTGGCCTTGTAGAGAGCCTCGTCAGCGCGAGAAATAAGAGAGTAGGTATCTTCACCTCGTTCCCATCCGGCTAGCCCCTGACTCACGGTTATAGTAAATACATTGCCGGCAGAGTCTTTCATCTCAGCCTTTTCGATTATACTGCGAAGTCGCTCAGCGACAACCCAAGCTGATGACAAATTGGTTTTGGGCAAAATAATGATAAACTCCTCCCCTCCATATCGTCCCACTATATCTGTATCCCGGATATTCCGGCGGATTAAAGTAGCAATTTCCTCTAAAACCGCATCTCCGGTGAGGTGCCCATAGCGGTCATTGACCTTCTTAAAATGGTCGATGTCCAGCATGCTCAGGCTGAAATCCTCTTTGTAGCGGTTGGCCAGATTGATTAACTCGCGCAGCTTGCCTAAAATTGCTCGTCGATTGTACAATCCGGTCAGCGAATCAAAGGTTGCCAGTTTTTCTAGCTTTTCCTTGTCGGCCATAGCTTGCTGTAGCCGCGTCCATTTATCCAGCGCAACATCAATGATGTTACTTAGCTTTTCCCGGGATAGACTGCCCTTTGGCAAGTAACCAATTGCTCCCTCTTGAAAGGCCTGCGCCACGATTTCTTCAGTTCCAGACCCGGTCAACATGACTACGGGGGCAAGTTGTTTTTTTGCGATTTCTGCAAGCCACTCCATCCCCGATTTCCCTGGCATTTGATTATCCATCAAGACCAGGTCAATTCTACCTTTATCCAGAGCGTTCTGGATTTCCTCTGTATGCCCCGCCTCTAGCAACACGATTTCCCTGTCAGTTATCTGTTGCACGTAGGTCCGGACCAGTTTGCGGTCTGCCGGGTCATCGTCGCAGATGAGGATTTTAATCAGTGGTTGTTTTATTTCCTGTACCATTGTTGCTACTTGGGTACTCGTTTGCAAAGCAGGAACCAGTATTCCTTGAGTTTCTTCATAGCTTCCTTAAATTCCTCCAGGGTCACCGGTTTATGCACATATCCGCTGGCTTGCAACTTGTAACTGTCTATGATATCTTTCTCAGCTTCCGAAGTTGTCAGGATAACCACGGGAATCTGTTTCAACCTTTCGTCCTCTTTAATCCGCCTCAGAAATTCCTTTCCTCCCATCCCGGGCATGTTCAAATCCAGCAGAATCAAGTCAGGCTGAGAAGTTCCACCGCTGTAATTCCCACGGCGGTACAAAAAATCCATCCCCTCTTCACCAGTCTGTACAGTGTAAAGGGCATTAGCAATTCTTTCGTTTCTTAGAGAGATCTTAATTAATTTTTGGTCTCCCAGGTCATCCTCCACCAGTAATATGACCAGCGGTGCTAATTCTTCCATCATTTACTTCCTTTCCTTAATCCTCTTTTAGGTATCTTTCTCTGGGCAGCGTAAACCAGAATATCGACCCTTTACCAGGGGTTGACTTTATTCCGATGTTGCCTCCGTGGCGCTCTACGATTTTCTTACAACTGGCCAGCCCAATCCCAGTCCCTTCATACTGTTCCCGGGAATGAAGGCGTTTGAACATGGTAAACAATTGGCCATGGTATTTCTCATCAATTCCTATTCCGTTGTCTTCCACCTCTATTCGAATCATATTGTTCTCTACCTCAGAGGCATGAATGATTATCTCCGGAGGTATTCCTTCCTTATGGAACTTTAGCCCGTTCCCAAGCAGGTTCTGGAAGAGTTGGTGCATTTGAGACAGGTCGGCCTGAACTGACGGCAGTGGCTTTGGAACATGGATGGTCCCCCGCGTTTCATCCAGCACAGTTGCCAGCTCCACCTTCTTTAAGTTCTCTATTACCTTATTCAAATCCACCCATTCGGGAGGCTTAGCTTTAGTGGTAAGCCGAGAATAAGTAAGCAGAGCGTCTATCATATTCTGCATACGCTGAGCACCGTCTATCATAAACTCAAAGTTTTCCTGCTGGTCCTCGTCCAGTTTTCCTTTCAGTGAATCCTGAAGGAGTGTGCCGAAGGAAGAAATCTTTCGCAGCGGTTCCCGCAGGTCATGGGAGGCAATGTAGACAAAATCCTGGAGTTCTTTGTTAGCCTCCTCCAGCTTTTGGTTGA
>JBEKTM010000107.1:0-5039 GCA_049516035.1 Dehalococcoidia bacterium | reverse complement strand
TTTTTCAATACCCTGCTATGAAGGAGGTGCTGGAGATTGAGCATCCAGCACACTCACAAGGTCAGTTGCATCAAGTGCCCTCCTTCCACGCTTACGAAATGTTCTCCATTAGCTGCTCGTATGCGAGGCTCAAACCGATTTTCGAGAAGACGGCAAGGGGTAAGCTAGGCAAGCATAAGAAGGCTGTTTTTACGATGGTACTGACTGGGCGGATGATTAATCATCCGCATAAACGGCATTACCCGATAAAGGCGACCAAGCCCGAACGGTTAAAATTCACTAAGAAACAAGAAATGGTCACGGAAACCATTGAACCAGTTCAAGGGTTAGGGTAGGCGGCGGTTCACCCCCACCTATGTGGGAATACTCTAGCAGGATTTTAGCGTATCAGCGGCATTGCTACAGAACCATAATACGAGTATCGGGTCACTTAACAAGCAATTGGGATCTCGACTGAACAATCTGCAATGCTGTTCAGACTACAAAATCCTAAAGGATGGGAAATATGTGCAAAACCTGATAGAGATTAAGAACGCCAATAATTTTACGGTATAATAGGGATAGGGAGGTGTGGTGATGAATAAGACCATCGGTATTTTAACTGGCGGCGGTGACGTACCCGGACTGAATCCCTGTATAAAAGCTGTTGTGATGAGCGCTCTGGAAGAAGGATACAGGGTTTTTGGCATTACCCGTGGGTGGGCAGGTTTGCTGCAGTACAATCCAGATGAACCCTCCACGTACGGTAATAATGTCCGTAATCTCGAAATGAAAGATGTTCGAACCGTAGATAGAACCGGCGGTACCTTTCTTCACACGTCGAGAACCAATCCTTCAAATATGCACCCGGAAAAAATCCCAGATTTCCTGAAGAATTCCAAGTGGGGCAAACCCACCGCCGAAAAGGGGACTATAGATTATACCTCTCATGTTATCAACAATATTGAACGTCTTGGTATCGACGTGCTTGTGCCCATCGGCGGCGACGACACGCTTAACTTTGCTGTCCGACTGCACAAGGAAGGTGTACCAATACTAGCGATTCCCAAAACAATGGACAATGATGTTTATGGAACGGATTATTGCATCGGTTTCTCCACTGCCGTGACACGCAGCGTTGATTTTATCACCAGTATTCGCTCCACTGCCGGTTCACACGAGCGAATCGCCGTAGTCGAGTTATTCGGGCGCAATTCGGGTGAAACCAGCCTGATAAGTGCTTATCTTGCGTTTGTCGACCGTGCCATTATTTCCGAGATTCCCTTTGATGTTGACAAACTCGCTAAATTCTTGTTGGACGATAAAAAGAATAATCCCTCCCATTATGCCATCATGACCATTTCCGAAGGCGCCACCTTCGAAGGCGGTGACGTTGTTGAAAGCGGTGAAGCTGATATGTTCGGTCACCGCAAGCTGGGCGGTATTGGATTAGTCTTGGCCGAAGTAATAAAAGACAGGATTGGGGAGGATGTCGTGTACCAGCAGTTAGCCTACCTTATGCGTTCTGGAGCCCCCGATTCGCTGGACCGTATGGTGGCTACTTGCTATGGACACCTTGCCGCGCAATTGATAAAGAACGGGAAAACTGGCAGGATGGTGGCCCTAAGTGAAGGGCGGTATACTTCCGTCCCGGTGGAAATAGTGACAGCCGAAAAAAAACGTATTGATGTTAATAAATTTTACGATGCTAGAAACTATCGGCCTAAAATTAAGCAATATATCGGCATGCCGATGTTCCTCAGATAAATAGAGCCATCCTAAGGGTGTGCCCAGTGGTCAGGACCAAGACGTTACGGCGGTACCGGCATTATAGGACAACACAAAATGGACGATTGTTAAGTCGGACGGGGAGACGGGGGAGGATCGAACTCCCACTGTTTCAAATATAACCTCTCCAGCCTGTTAATACAGCTGATTTACCGCCTAACCAGACTAGGAGGTACCGCAGGTAAGTTAAGGAAATTTGAAGCTACAGGCTGTTGATCACCGGGCAGATTTGAACTGCCGACCTTCTGAACCCCATTCAGGCTGTTAAAAAGGCGGAGGCGCTTGCCTCCTTTTCAAGGACGATTATATGCAAGAGAATGGCTCAAGTTAATTTCATTAGAGCAAAGAGATAAATTCACGGTATAGAAAGTGAAGTCGTTAGTAAAGTGGTGTAAACGCTCTTTAAGCGTAAAATGAACAATCCAAACCATTGTTATGTTGAAATTATGCGGATTTATTCAGCCAGAAATCATTACTTTTATCTAATTCATCACCCTGATTGTGTGTCAATCTTAATTAGGCTTTTATAAAAAAGTTACGTTAATAGTCGTATCGTTACCAGGAAAGGTAACAATCAAGAAGCTGTTCCACCAATAAGAAGGCAAGTGTACTATTTGCCATCCTACCGTAGTAAGAGCTAAAAACAAGGATTATTCATAGAAGGTTGGGGAGGTCATAAAAATATTTGCACTTATGAGCCAATTAAATACCTTGATAGACAAGGAATGAAGGAATATAATTAGACATATTCGATAGTGTCCCCGGGAATAAACCCCGGGCTCTCGAAATTTTTATAGCGATGACACGGACATGACTGGTGGTACTACTGTTTATTCAGGTCAGGATGATTGTTTGCTTAATTCACTACGGTTACAACCCTGTCTCTAGATTGCGCTCGACAATTTCTTTGGCTGTGACTAATATAGGTATTTAATAACAAAAAAGAGAAAGGATTTTTTACATGAGGTATCTGGAATGAACAGCAAGAATAAAATATTGGTTATCGGCGGCACCGCCTGCGGCCCTAAGGCAGCCGCCCGAGCAAGAAGATGCGACCCGGAAGCGCAAATTACTATCATCGAACAAAGCCCTTATATATCCTCGGCAACCTGCGGACTACCCTACTATATAGACGGTATAATACCGAACCAGGACAGTCTAACGGTACGAGGTCCAAGATACTTTAAGCAAGTATTGAACATCGACGTACTCGTCTCTACCAGGGCTTTAAGCATCGACCGCAGTTCCAGGAAAGTTCAAATTCTGGACATGGCCACGAACTCAACTTCTGCCCTCGAATACGATAAACTGGTGCTGGCAACCGGAACCAGTCCGGTGGTTCCTGATATTCCGGGGGTCAAACTCGCCGGTATCCATACCCTGTCCAACATTACCGATGCTGTTGCTGTTAAAAAATATCTTACGCCGGAGATAAAGCAAGCCACAATTATCGGAGCCGGGCTGATAGGCATGGAAATGGCCGAATCATTGGCCTCGCTGGGTGTCGGGGTAACGGTCGTTGAGATGAAGGACTGGCTGCTGCCCTCGCTGCTGGACTTCGAGATGGCTGCTTACGTGGAGAAACAGGCCAGGCAAAAGGGCGTCAAATTCCTCTTCGGCCAGCGAGTAACCGGTTTTGAGGGTGATAGTGCAGGACGGGTATTCCGGGTAATGACGGCAAAGGGCCAAGTAGCTTCGGATATAGTAATTCTGGCTATCGGGGTAAGGCCGAATATTTCTCTGGCAATGGAGTCTAAATTGGAAATAGGTGAAAAAGGGGGAATCAAGGTAAACCAGTTCCTACAAACCAGTGACCCCGCGATATATGCAGGCGGGGATTGCGTGGAAAATATCCACCGAGTAACCGGGCAACCGGTGCTCGTTCCACTAGGGTCCACCGCCAACAAACACGGGCGCATTATCGGAACCAATATCACCGGAGGTAAAGATCCCTTTCCCGGTGTCCTTGGTACCTCTGCGGTCAAGATTTTTGATACCAATGTCGCCTGTACCGGATTGAACGAGAGTGGAGCCAGGGAAAACAGCTACGATATATTGACCTGTCTGGTTCCTGGCGAGGAACATGCCCGGTACTATCCCGGAGCCAAGGAGATTTTAATCAAACTCATTGCCGAGAAAAATAGCGGTAAAGTCCTCGGCGGACAAATAGTCGGCCCGGGAGAGGCTGTGAAACGGGTCGATGTGCTGGCATCTTCAATTACATTCGGTGCTACAGTCGATGATCTGGCTAACCTGGACCTGGCTTACGCGCCGCCTTACAATAACGCCATGGACCCTTTGCATAACGCAGCTAACGTAATCCGTAACAAGCAGGCTGGTCTGGCCGAAGCTTTGACTCCCATGGAAGTTGAGGCTAAAATCCGGAATAATAAAAATTTTATCTTCCTGGATGTCCGTACGGAAAAAGAGTGGAATGAGCAGCATATCCCAGCCCCTCAGGTCTTGTTGATGCCGCTGGACAACTTGAGAAAGGCTTTGGGGAAATTACCTAAAAACGCGGAGATTGTTACTTTGTGCCGCGTCAGTATCCGCGCCTACCAGGCCCAGCGCATACTGAAAGGCGCCGGCTTTAGTAAGGTGAAGTTTGTGGATGGCAGCCTGACCGCGTGGCCTTATGAGTTGACCGGTTAAATGTAAGGTCACCGGAAGAAGCAACTGCCGGTTCCTTCCTCCTGCCAAGAGCCTCTTTGATCACCGTTCTGCCTACCAGCGAATAGTGGGTTGCGCTATTTGTGGCAAAGACGATAGAGACAAGCCCGGCGTTGAGAAGCGGACGTATCCTTGTGGCAGGGATGCCGACATCGGTCCACTGCCAGCTTACGTCTGCGCTCTGACCGGATACATCTCTCGCCCAATCATTTGGAGAATGCTCTTCTTCATACTCCGTGAGATAGCGAAGGAGCCCTTCTTTTTGCGGGTCTTCAGCTACCTTCAAGACCGTGGCTGCAAGGCATTCCTCATGAACTGTGCCAGATGTTTCCGCGTAACCCGGGACGGCAATGCCTTTCTGAACCTCTTGAAAGCAAATCTTACAAAGCATAGTCTTGCGCTAAATTATCTCAAAAGACAGATAAGCTGTTTGGAGCATCCCATATTTTAAAGAACATCTTCTGAGAACATTCCCTTCAATAACTGTAGATTCTCAAGGAAAATGACCACTTTCCAGGCAATTTTCTCAAGTTAATTTACCACCCAAATTCTCAAGATTAATTACCACCCCCCGGGTGCACCAAAACCGCAAGATGTAGCAT
>JBEKTM010000106.1:0-5182 GCA_049516035.1 Dehalococcoidia bacterium | reverse complement strand
ATAATAAGAACTTGCCAAGAAATGGGAATACGAACGGTTGCCGTGTACTCCGATGTTGATGCTGATTCCCTTCATGTGAAACTGGCCGATGAAGCTTATCTGCTCGGGCCTGCAGAACCGGCAGAAAGTTACCTCAATGCCGAGAAGATACTGAAAATTGCTGACAGAAGCGAGGCCGAAGCTCTTCACCCAGGATATGGTTTTCTCGCCGAAAATCCTGAGTTCGTCGAAATGTGCGAGCAACGCGGGCTTACTTTTATCGGCCCGCCTAGCCAGTCTATGTATAAGGCGAAACCAAAACACAATGCACGTAATCTGATGAGGATGCTCAATATCCCGGTGGTCCCAGGGCACGACGAGACCTTAGCGAGCCGAACCAGTGACGGATTAGCTCAAATTCAAGAAATAGCGGACGGCATCGGTTATCCGGTGATTGTTAAGCCCTCCGGTGGTGGTGGTGGCATCGGTATGGTTGTTGCCCGGAACCGGGAAGATCTGGTAAATGCAATCCGCTCGGTGAAGGAAAGAGGTAAGAATGTATTCGGGGTCTCCTCTTTCTATGTAGAAAGCTTCCTCTCCGGGATAAAACACATCGAGTTTCAAGTGCTCGCCGATAAACACGGTAACGTGATTCATCTCGGAGAGAGGGACTGCTCTATTCAGCGGCGGTTTCAAAAGTTGGTAGAAGAAGCTCCGTGCTACATCTTGTCACCGCGTCTGAGAATGAAAATGGGCGCCGCAGCTTTGGATATTGCCCTCGCTTTGCAATATGTTAATGCGCTGACAGTAGAATTCTTTTACGTGCCCGAAACGCAGGAGTTCTACTTTAATGAAGTGAACACACGGTTGCAAGTGGAACACTGTGTCACCGAAATGGTCACTGGCGTGGATATCGTCAAAGAACAAATTAGAATCTCCGCCGGTGAACAGCTGGCTTATACTCAAGACGATATTGCCCGTCAGGCGTGGGCCATAGAATGTCGGATTATGGCGGAGGATGTCTCACGCAACTTTTTCCCCTGTCCTGGGACAATAACCAGCCTGCGGTTGCCACACGGCTTAGGGGTGAGGATAGACGAAGGGATATATGAAGGCTATAATGTGCCATTCTACTATGACCCGCTGCTGCTTAAACTGATGACGTGGGGAAAAACGAGGGATGAAGCTATATCGCGCATGAAGAGAGGCTTGAATGAAATGAGAATCGAAGGAATACAAACTACTCTTCCCCTTCATCGGATAATATTGGACGATGCGCTTTTTAATAGCGGCCTGCATACTACTGACTTCCTGGATAAGCGGCATATTATGGAAAAAGTTCGTGAGCAGGTAAGAAATCCAAGAAGCTGAGACATGTAAGAGCTACATGGTACCGCCCAGGGCCAGGGTCTCCTCATAGTCGCTATGATTAGTCTGAACAATTAGACATTTTGTGATTTTGGCGAAGTCAGTTACGTTTGATACAATGACCGGTTAGCTTTGGAGCGAACTATGCAGGTGACTCAGATAATCAGACAAAAGGTGTTCATTCGGAATCTTGTATTGGCGACCAGCATATTTTTGGTTAGTCTCGTATTAGGTACGCTTATTGGTCAGAATACTGTTGAGGCGCTTATGAGGCAGTTGGGGGCTGTACTAGAACCATTGGCACCGACGGGTAACGTGTCTATCCTATTGTTCTTAATAATATTCATCAACAATGCAATCAAGGCTCTCGGGCTAGTTTTTTTAGGTATCCTACTGGGACTACCGCCTCTACTTTTCATAGGCCTGAACGGCTTCATCCTTGGAGGCTTAGGCTCCGCACTTGAATCAGTCAAGGGGTGGAGATATGTCATAGCTAGCTTTGTACCGCATGGTGTGATCGAGATTCCAGTGATTTTGCTAGCCACTGCTTTGGGTCTAACGGTAGGTATGGAATCACTTAAGTGGCTAGTACGAAGAGAGAGCCGAGTCAAATTACAGTTATCGTATTGCCTTAAAATCTACTTGAGGTGGATTCTTCCCGGGCTTGCCATTGCAGCCATCATAGAGGTCTTTGTTACCCCCTTGCTAATCGGGCTAGTTAATGCTGGTTAGCTTGGCTTCTGTAAATATCCCCGCCGACAAATGTGAACATGCTTGAGGACATTCTTCCAGTCTGTTAGGGGTTCTCAATGGAGATTCAGACACTCAAAGTATACTGAAATGGCTTCCTTCGACGCTCGAGAAGCTTGGCCGCTGCACGATTTAGCGGTTTGTTACCGATTGTCTCCAAGTTGAAAAATTGATGACGATACATCAAGCCAAATTAAGCTTCAGCCATTTCTGGTTTGGATCCGCTGAATAAGTAGATGCACCGTATTCACAATTCATCAAACGTATCACCAAGACTTGACTCTGGCTGGGAATTGGCTATAATAATATACAACATAAATAGTTGTTCGTAAGAAGAAATATAGCCTGGAGCAGGCACTAGCAGTTAGCAGCCGGGCTAAGTGCATAGCAGCGGAAGCTAAACCCGCAGGACTGGGCAAAGGTTCTGCGGGTTTTTTGTTTGGCAATTAAGGACATGACGAAACTCAAAACTAAAGACAATACTCCCAGTAAGCAGAAGGCAGCGAAAATTTCTATCGCTTCCAATACTACTCTTATCTTGCTGAAGCTGGTTGCTGGGATGCTAACAGGCAGCATCAGCCTCATTGCTGAAGCTGTCCATAGCCTAATGGATCTTGCCGCAGCCATTATTGCTTTTATTAGCGTCCGGGTTTCCGATAGACCAGCCGACCAAGATCACCCTTATGGTCATGGCAAGGCAGAGAACATTAGCGGTGTAACCGAAGGAGCACTGATATTCGTTGCTTCTGGGATAATCATATATGAGGCAATAAAAAGGTTCATTGCCGGCACAACCCTGAAGGTCCTCGATGTCGGCATTGGCATAATGATAGCGTCTATCGTGGTGAATGTGATAGTTTCCCGTTATTTATTTAGGGTATCTTCTGAACAAGATTCTCTAGCTCTTGAAGCAGATGCTTACCACCTTAGCACTGATGTAATTACTATGTCCGCTGTACTGGTTGCTTTGCTTGTTGTGAAGTTTACTGGATTCACCCTGTTTGACCCGATTGCTGCCACCTTTGTGGCAGTATTTATTGGGAGAGCCGCTTATAATATCATCAAGAAGTCGGTCGGGGGGTTACTTGATATGAGACTATCGCAATCAGAGGAGGATAAAATACGGTCCTGCATCATGGAACACGGAGGTCAACTGGTTGGTTTTCATAACCTGCGGACACGCAAAGCAGGTAGCCAGCGCCATATCGACTTGCACTTGGTAGTACCTAAAAACGCCGATGTGGAAGAAGCACACCGTCTATGTGACCACCTAGAGCAGGATATTAAACAATGTCTTCCCCAGTCCGACGTTGTCATCCATGTTGAACCCTGCGATACTGAGTGTACTAATTGCTCGGTTTCCTGCACCCTCAAGGATTAGTCGCCCTCGTTTACTCAGGTTACATTGTGACTACGCTACATTAAATACGCACGCTGAACGGCAAAAGTTCTGCGTTATTGCGGCAGTACAATCCAGATTAAGGTTCTGGACCACATCATAATAGGTGAGAATCGCTACTTCAGCTTTGCCGATGCTGGCCTCATTGAGGAATATAACTTGGCCTTCTTAAGTCTTAAAGAAGGAAAAAGATCTTAAGCCCGAGCGGAATTGAATTAGGGCTTAAAAGCGCCCATCAGAATCACAGGTCACGAACTGATAGGAAGCGATTTGTGTCTTGACCATGTTGTTAAAATGGAGTAAATTCAATAGGAAATTTTTTCATAACAGCCAGCTGATTTACTAACTTATGCCTACGCTCTTATTAGATAGAAACGCCATCAAAACCCTGATAAAGATGTCGGATGTTATTACTGTGGTGGAAGAGGCTCTTAGGATGTGTGGCGAGGGCAGGGGAAAGATGCCGTCCAAAGTGTATTTGCCTGTTGAAAAAGGTGATTTCAGAGCGATGCCTGCTGCCTTGCCAGGAAGTGCAGGCATGAAATGGGTAAACGTCCACCCCCAAAACCCATCTCGTGGTCTGCCTTCGATTATGGCTATCTTGATTTACAATGATCCCGAAACCGGATATCCGCTGGCCATAATGGACGCTACTGAAATTACGGCCTACCGAACCGGTGCGGCAGCAGCTATCGCCTCTAAGTATCTAGCGCGACGAAATGCGCATACCATTGGGATTATCGGTGCTGGCTTTCAGGCACACACGCAGATACTAGCTCATGCCGAATTGTTTAATCCCATCTCAATAAAGGCTTTTGATGTTTCCCAAGCTGCGGTGGAGAGGTTAGTGCATTCCTTCTCACAGTTTCCGGCCAAAAACTGTCCCATTCGAGAGGCAGTAGCAGCAGATATCGTATGCACGTTGACCCCTTCTCGCAGTCCTATTATCAAGAAAGAGTGGATAGCCGCCGGGACTCACATAAATGCGGTCGGTGCCGATGCGCCAGGTAAGCAGGAACTGGACCCCTCGATATTGAAAGAGGCAATTGTCGTTGTCGATGACTTAAAACAGGCAAGTAGTAGCGGGGAGATTAACGTCCCGATTCAGAAAGGTGTCTATAGTATTGGTGAAGTTTACGGAACACTCCCCGAATTAGTCGTGGGCAAGAAGAAAGGGAGGCCAGATAATAGGGTTATCACTGTATTCGATTCGACGGGAATTGCCGTCGAGGACATAGCTGTGGCCAAGCTTTTGTTTGAGAAGGCTCAGCAAACGGGTGGGTATCCGTCAATGGATCTGGTAGGAACATGAAGTAGCTGGTAATGAGAAATGAAAGTAATTGATTTGCGTAGCGACACTGTGACTCATCCCACACCTGAGATGCGGCAAGCAATGTTTGAGGCGGAAGTGGGCGACGATGTTTATCGTGAAGACCCCACGGTCAACCGTCTGGAAGTGACGGCGGCAAGGATGATGGGCAAGGAAGCTGCACTCTTCACTACCTCCGGCACCCAGAGTAATCTTATTGCTGTGCTCACTCATACCAAGCATGGCGACGAAATCATTCTGGGAGATGAATCACACATCTTCTGGTACGAAGTAGGTGGGGCTGCTGCCCTGGGCGGTGTAATTATGCACACTGTGCCCACTGATAGTTGTGGCCGTCTCAATCCGGATGATATTGA
>JBEKTM010000105.1:0-5203 GCA_049516035.1 Dehalococcoidia bacterium | reverse complement strand
CTCCGTAACCGACCTGCTTAACCTTAAACAGGCTTATTTCAGGAGAAAGTATCCGGAAATCACTCCGCCTCTGGAGAAGCAGCAGCTTATGTGGGCCGGCACCGGCTTTCATAAGACCTTCGGCTCAGCCGTATCCAGCGAAGAATACCTGGAGCAATTTGTAGAAGCCGAGGGCATAGTGGGCAAAATTGACATCTACGAGAAAATTCCCGTGGAGGTCAAGACCACCTCTACACCTCTAGATACCAAGGATTTATTGCAATACCGGCCAACTTATATCGAGCAGTTGGGCATGTATTGCGCTATGGTCAAGGCCCACGAGGGAGAAGTCATCATTTATCAGCGCCCCACAGGGGAATCGCCCTCTCCTTCTCCTCTAGTTGTCTATCACGTTACCTTCCCCGACCTGGAGGCAATTCGAGAAGAAATGCGGCGGAGACGAGACCTCCTGGTGCAAGCGCTCATTGCCAACGACCCCAGCAATCTTCCCGTTTGCCCATGGTTCAACAAGCAATGCGATTACTCGCAGGTATGCGACTGCGCAACCAGCTCGGTGCCAGCATCGTATAAGATAGCCGAATTAGCCGGAGAAACCTATGTCGATACCACAACTTGCGAGCAACTCCTCAGCAAGATGGCTGGGGCTCAATCACCCCAACTGTTTGGCATCAACGATATTGTTTTCCCCCGCAAAGCATATTTTGAGCGCCTTAAGTTGAGTGAAGGAGTCCGGGAAGAGAAGGAAGAGTATCTTCATTCCATGGATGAGCTTGGCTTCCTCGATGCCCTCCGCGATTCATTACGCTATGGTGCCCCAGGCGAAGCGCAGAGGATTCCCGTGAAGCACGCGCCACTAGCCGACCTGGTCCAAACCTGGCAGAACTTGCCCACCATCCTGCGCGGCCCAAAACTTTCCTCACTGGTGGAAAGAGAACGTTTGCCCCAAATGTTTCCTCACTACTTCCTCCGCCTGGGATTTGACTGTGCCTTGACAGAGAACACAAAAGGCAGGCTGCTGCTCTACTATGTTAAGGTACTTAAAGAGGACGCCAAATTGATGGTCTACGATGTAAACTTCAGAAATTTGAATGCTGTTAAAGCTGAAGCATTACGTCGGCTTGAGCTTTTGGAAAAGGCGACATCGCCATTGCAGCTTCCCAAATGCCCCTCCTGGATGTGCTCTTACTGCGACTACAGGCTTGAATGTGGCGAAGGATGACATAGTTGTGAATCTAAGAGCAATCTGGGCTGCCGCATGGCTCGGGATGAAACCTTCCGCAAAGCTAATTCACTCTAATAAGAAGAGGGAAAGGAGGCAACGATATGAGTGTATCTGATAAACGGAAAATTGTGTCCATAATGAAGGCCAATTCTCTCCACGCGTATCTCGCCACCTGTGATGGCGACCAGCCAAGAGTCCGTCCAGTATCACCGATAGTCGAAGACGATATGTCTATCTGGGTAACAACCGGCGGCACCTCCCGAAAGGTAAAACAAATACGGCAGAATCCCAAGATTTGTCTCGCCTTTGTGGAACAACCTAACGGAGATAAGGCCGCCATCGTCATCGGTGAAGCCCAGATAATTCCGGATATCAAAAAGAAAAAAAGAGTGTGGAAATTGGCGCCATTCGATTTATACGAACATTTCCCCGATGGTCCAGACTCCAATGATTTTTGCCTGCTGAAAATCATCGTTAAGAGGATCGAATGGAGAGAAATCGGGACAGGTGCAGCGAAAATCTACGAGCCAGCTCAAGAATAAGCTGGAATACAGATTATAAAAGGAGGTTACAAGTGGAACACTACAAACTCTTTATCAATGGCGAATTTGTCGATGCCGCGGATGGAAAGACCTTTGAGTCAATCGACCCCGGCACTGAGGCACCCATTGCCACAGTAGCACAAGCAGGAAAAGCTGATGTAGAAACAGCTATAGCAGCGGCTCGTAAGGCCTTCGACAGTGGAATCTGGAGCGATCTTACTCCAACTGCACGACTGGCAAAGATGCAGAACTTTGCAGACCAGATAGCACAACAGGGGCTGCGCCTGGCTACAATTGAATCCATGAACGCCGGCCAAATCCTATCTCTGGCTAAGCTCATGCCCTTAATCAGTATGACTTTTGTACGTAATTTGAGCTTGGCAGCGGCAACCAAATTTCCGTGGGAGGAGGACCTGCCGGTATCTGGGAATGCGTTTGCTCCGGCTCGTGAACTTATCCGCAGAGAGCCGATAGGGGTATGCGTGGGAATTGTCCCCTGGAACTTCCCAATGTACATAGCCCTCTGGAAGATTGTGCCAGCCCTGATAACCGGGAACACAATTATCGTGAAACCGTCTTCGGTAACCCCTTTGAGCGCACTCATCCTTGCTGAAGCCGCCAAAGCAGCTGGCTTCCCCGATGGGGTGATAAATGTCATACCCGGACCAGGACCAGAACTGGGCGAAGTTCTGTGCAGGCACCCGGATGTGGATAAGATAGCCTTTACCGGCAGCACGGAAACTGGACGTGGAATCATGAGAATGGCATCAGATACGGTGAAAAAGGTGACACTCGAACTCGGCGGCAAGTCAGCCAATATCATACTTGACGACGCGGATATGGACCTGGCCGTGGAAGGCGCCTGCTATGGCACCTTCTTCAACCAAGGACAGGTATGCTCGGCGGGCACGCGTGTATTAGTAGCCTCAAAGATTCATGATGAGTTCCTCGACAAGATGAAAAAGCGGATTGAATCTCTCCGTATCGGATACCAGATGAACCCTACCTCTCACATAGGACCCCTTGTCAGCAAGCAGCAACTGGCTAAGGTTGAAAGTTATGTAAAACTAGGGCAAGAAGAGGGTGCGGAGCTTGTCACCGGCGGCAAACGCGTAAAAGTGCCCGGGATCAAAGGAGGATACTACTATTCCCCCACCATCTTCGCCAACGTAGATAACAAAATGCGTATCGCACAGGAGGAGATATTCGGCCCGGTTGCCTGCGTTATAAAATTCAACAGTGATGAAGAAGCAGTGGCCATCGCCAATGACTCCATTTACGGGTTGGCGGGTGGGGTATTCTCTTCGAATACGGCTAGGGCCGAGCGTATAGCCCGTGGTGTCCATACGGGAACGATGTGGATAAACAACTACCACATATTTTCAGATTTCTGCCCCTTTGGCGGTTACAAGCAGTCTGGAGTGGGCCGAGAATTCGGCCTGGAAAGCCTGCATGAATATACTCAGGTCAAGCGAATACATGTCAACTCTATGGCCGACGCAAAGAGCAATATGCACTTCCAGATTCTATCGGACTATAAGAAAGTGGATGGTTTTGGATACAATTGCCCCACTAACGTCATAGCCGGCCACGGGGCACTGGCCTCAGTCAGCAAGGCTATTGTTGACCTTGGCTGCCGCCGGGCTTTGATTATTACCGACCCGGGAGTCAACAAAGCAAGGCTTGCCCGGTTGGTGAAGGATGCTCTTGCCGATTTCTGCGTGGGCATCTATGACAATATTACGTCGGAGCCCGACCTGGAAACGGTAGATGCTGCCACTGCTGTCGCCCGCGAACAGAAGGCAGATTGCATAGTGAGTGTTGGCGGCGGTAGCGTCATCGATACTGCAAAAGGGGTCTGTGTGACCTTAAAGAATGGCGGCAAGGCGAATGATTACCTGAACTTTCTGGTTCTTACCGAACCGCAAACTCCGCACATTGCCGTTCCGACAACAGCGGGAACAGGTAGCGAGGTGACAAATATAGCCGTACTCACCAGCAAGGGCGCAGCACGCAAACTCTACATAGTAGACACACGAATTATGCCGAATGTTGCTATTCTGGACCCGCGTTTTACCGTGTCTATGCCCAGGAATTTAACAGTCAGCACTGCCATGGATGCCATGACACATGCCATTGAAGCTATGACCAGTACGATGGCAAACAAGATATGTGACGGTATGGCATTGCAGGCTATACGCCTGATCAACGAAAATCTGCCGCTGGTCGTAGCCGACGGTAAGAACGAAAAGGCACGGCTAAACATGCAGCTAGCCGCTACCATGGCAGGTTGGGCATTCACAATCGCTCAAGTCGCTCTGGCACACGCCATGGCGCATACAATAGGGGTAATGTACCATGTCCCGCATGGGGTAGCCTGCGGCATATTGCTTCCCAAGGTAATGCGGTATAACGTGGATTATGCAGCCGATAAGCTGGTTCAGGTAGCACAGGCTCTGGGAGTTGACCCCGTCGGCATGACAGAGCGCGATGCTGCCCTAGCAGCAGCGGACGCGGTGGAGGATTTGATGAAGAAGGTGGGCCATCCCAGAAGGCTGCGCGACGTGGGCGTTCCGGAAGAGAATCTGGCAATATGCGCATTTCACGCAATTGCCGATACGGCTGTCCTTTTCAACGGACGCCCTACCAGCGACCCAAACGAAGTTCTGCAAATTTACAAGCAGGCTTATTAGAGGTAACGACCATAATATAAGAGAGCACGCAATAACCGAACAACTGGTTTAAATACAGCTTTCGGTCAGCGGTTATTGGAGCCCTGTCCTACTTGTCTGAAAACGCTTGTGGAGGTACAAGCAGAATTAGAATGAAAGAATATTGAGCAAACAAGTGGTCTTCTTATGATAAAATAAAGGATAGAAGAGGTGAGCAATGAACTGGGTAGACATAGTCATAATAGTTGTTATAGTTTTATCGGGCATTGCGGGCTTGCGGCAAGGAATTATCAGGACAGCATTCGGCATTGCTGGGTTAATAGGTGGCATAGTTTTAGCCGGGCGCTATTATCAGCCATTGGCGGCGCTGCTTTCCACTAGTGGCGCTACTTGGGCGAAGATAGTTGCCTATGCCCTCATCTTATTAGCCACTTTAATTGTAGCTGGTGTAATTGGCTGGCTTGTAGCCAAGCTAGCTCACATCGTCATGCTTGGTTGGCTAGATAGGCTCGTGGGCTTCATCTTCGGCATCGTTGTGGGAGGCTTACTATGCTCCGCCGTCCTCGCTATTTTGCTGAAGTATTACCCGAGCACGGGGGCAACTATCAGTCAATCGGTAATAGCCAAATTCTTGGTGGAGGAATTTCCCTTATTATTAGCACTTCTGCCCAAGGAATTCGATCCCATCCGCAACTTCTTTATTACGTCTAGCGTGTAATTTACTCCTCAAGAACTCCATCCAATACCTTTTTGAGTTCCTTCTTGGG
>JBEKTM010000104.1:0-5214 GCA_049516035.1 Dehalococcoidia bacterium | reverse complement strand
TAAATATGCCGACTGTAAAAAACTTTTTCACAAATATGTCAGTACCCATGCCTCTGGGAAAGAAGCTGAAACTAGTGTTTCGCAACAACTGGATAAAAGTCTCGCGAAAGCAGAACTGCTGTGGTCATCCAGGAGAGCCAGGATGTTGTGAAGGGTCATCGGTGAAGGGTCACTCCCATGGGGAAGAAAAAGATATCTGAGATATCGTTCGGTTTTGGTTGGAAGACAATGGAGGCATGGGAGTATGAGCAATGAGATATTAAACCGAACATTCAAACAAAAGAAAAACTGGACACTTTGGATTACACTGTTTCTTCTAGCCGGGGGTATTAGTCGTTCACTCTCCTATGGTTTTGATAAGGTGGCACTAACTTTCCTCATCCTTGGAATATGTGGGATATGCCTCTTAATTTTTTGGCATAGGTTTGAGCGAACTGCTCCTAAAAACAAAGAGAAACAGGATAGGGAATTAAAGAAGGAATAGAGTAATAAGGTTATTATTAATTAAGCCCTATGATAGCGTCAGGTCCGATTCTTACCAAGAACATGCTTTACCTACTGAGCTATGTGGGCCTTCTGCACTTTATAAATGGAGGGGGTAGGATTCGAACCCACGCAGCCCGAACGGGCGGCAGATTTACAGTCTGCTCCGATTAACCACTCCGGCACCCCTCCGCAATACAAGTTTATCATAAAATATCTGAAAAACCTAGCCCGAGAGGGGAGTCGAACCCACCAACCTACCGATTACAAATCGGTTGCTCTACCATTGAGCTACTCGGGCGACCTCTAGCTACAATTTCGGCTCAATAGTATAGATAAGCGCAAATTCTCTGTCAACTCAGAGACAATGTGGGGCAATACATTGTTGCATTATCTAAACCAACCATGCTACATTATACTGGTTTTACCAATTAATACCATTTGGAATTGTAAATATGATAGAGAATGCTTTATTGAAACAATTGTTGGAAGCAGGTGCTCACTTCGGCCACCACACAAGTTATTGGCATCCCAAGGCAAAGAAATATATCTTTACCCAGCGCAATGACATTCACATCATCGATTTGGAGCAGACAGTCACCATGTTAGAAAAGGCTTGTATCTTTGTCCAAGATTTAGCAGCTCGAGGGCAAAACATTCTTCTTGTCGGCACTAAAAAACAGGCTCAGCAGACCATAGAAGAAGAGGCCACGAGATGCGGTATGAGCTATGTTAATCAAAGATGGTTAGGTGGTATGTTAACGAACTTCGCCGTCATACAAGCTCGGATCGATCATTTGGTTCGTTTGGAGAATAAAAGGGATAAAGGCGAGCTTGACCGTTTGCCCAAAAAAGAACGGGTGAAGATAGACAAAGAAATTTCTCACCTGAATACTCAAATGGGGGGTTTTAAGGAAATGACTACCCTTCCTAGAGCCCTCTTCATCACTGATCCTATTAAAGATAAGATTGCCTTTACTGAAGCTAAAAAATTAGGCATACCCGTGATTGCCATTGCAGATACTAATTGTAATCCCGACGGCATCGATTATCCTATTCCCGCCAATGATGACGCTGTTAAGGCGATTAAACTGATTTGCAGTAAAATAGCTGATGCCATAATTAACGGTAAAACTGAAGCGTTTTCTGCAGAGGCGGGAGTTACTAAATCAGGTGCTAAAGCAGAACGTGAAGAAGCCATTGAAGTTCTCGGTTCTTATACCTTTGAACCAGAGAAACCAGGTGAATCAGAGAAGCCCAAAGAGTCAGAAGGAGAAATTGCATCTCCATGAAAATATCAATTGAAGCAGTAAAAGAGTTAAGAAAGAGAACTAATGTAGGTATAGCTGACTGTAATAAGGCTCTGTTGGATGTGGGTGGTGATATGGACAAGGCGATTGAACTGCTGAAACAGCGTGGGGTAGGAATCGCTGCAAAGAAAAAGGATGCGGCCGCAACCGAAGGTGTAATCGAAGCATATATCCATCACACCAAGCGCGTAGGAGCGTTAGTGGAGTTAAACTGTGAAACCGATTTTGTGGCTCGCACCGCTGAATTCAAAGAACTTGCTCACGACTTAGCCATGCAGATAACTGCAGCTGCTCCACAGTTTCTCACTAGTGAAGAGATGCCGCCACAAGCAGAAACAGACCCCCAAACGGTTTGCCTTCTAAGCCAGCCTTTCATTAAAGATCCTACCAAGACGGTACAGGAAGTTATTACGGAAACAATTGCTAAAGTAGGCGAAAACATAAAAGTAAGCAGATTTGCCAGATTTGAGCTTGGTGTAGATCACTAAGCCATGTTAGATGAATTATTCGCTGAACTGAACTCCAGAATGCAGAAGGCCATAGATGGGCTGGCTAGAGAATTAGCTACCATCCGGGCCGGGCGTGCCACTCCAGCCTTGCTTGACAACATCATGGTTGACTATCAAGGCACCCCTGTTCCCCTCCGTCAACTTGCTACCCTGTCTATACCTGAAGCTAATTTAATCATTATTCAACCCTGGGACCGCACATCGCTACGCGACATTGAAAGAGCCATTCTCACAGCCAACATCGGTCTTAACCCTGCGAATGATGGTAATGTAGTTCGGGTGGTCATCCCGCCTCTTAGTGAGGAGCGGCGCAAGGAGTTAGTCAAGTTCGTATCCAGGAAAGTAGAGGAGCGGCGAGTTGCCATACGCAATATCAGGAGAGACGGCATTGAGAAACTAAGAGAGCTGGTGAAAAATAAAGAAATATCGGAAGACGAACTCAAAAATAATACTAAGAAAATCGACCAGCTTACAGAGGCTTGTGTGGGAAAGGTAAGTGAATTAGGACAGCACAAGGAAAAAGAGATACAGGAAATATAATTTAATCCCGCAAACTTGCTCTAATCTCAATCCTTCGTTAATTGCCATTCTGCCCTTGAACCATTCGCTACTGCTCAGAGCTACATAACGGACGTTACGTTAGTCTGATGAAATTAGTTCACGAGACCAAACACTAGCCAGCCTATAATCGCTCAAAAGCTGCTAAAATAGACCTGTGCTCAAGCACAGAGTTATTACTGCCGCTGTAGGCGTGCCTCTCATTATTCTTGCCATCTGGTTTGGTGATCCCTGGCCTTGGTTCACTCTTCTCATAGCTGCAGCAGCATTAGCCGGCACCTATGAGTTCTATCATATGGCCAATTTCGACAGGAAAGAGCCTCTGATTTATTTGGGTTTGCTATGGTCGCTGGCACTCGTCTTAAGCCCTCATTATCAGAACCCCCATGTTTTACCCATAGTTATTACTGCCGCTGTGTTGATTTCCTTGATTTTGCTATTACTCCACCCATCGAGAGAAAAGGCATTCCACAACTGGGCATGGATGATAGTCGGTGCTCTCTATGTAGGCTGGATGCTCAGCTATTGGCTGAATTTGCGCCGCTTGGTGGACGGCCAAAATTGGGTTTACCTGGCCATGCTCACGACATTTGCCAACGACACTGGCGCTTATTTCATTGGCAGGGCAAGGGGTAAACACAAGCTGGCACCTAAGATAAGCCCGGCTAAAACTCGGGAAGGGGCGATAGGGGGATTAATATGCGCCATTTTGGCTGCTATCGTAATAGCGCTGGGTCTTAAGATGATTTCTCTTAAGCTGGGGGCTCCTTTCGCTTTTAAATACTGGCAAATCATACTCCTGGGCTTTCTCGTCAGCCTCTTTGCTCAGCTTGGCGATTTGGTTGAATCCTTACTCAAGCGCAATATGGGGGTGAAAGAATCAGGTAATTTGCTACCGGGACATGGCGGCATCCTTGACCGCTTCGATAGCCTCATCCTCGTCGGGGCAGTGGTATACTATTACGTGATATGGGTGGTGTGAAAAAAATAGCTATCCTGGGCTCAACAGGCTCCATAGGGCAACAGGCTTTAGATGTAATCCGTGCCCTGCCTGACGAATTAAAAGTAGTAGCTCTGACAGGGAACAAAAATCTTAAACTCCTGGAAAAGCAAATCCGGGAATTTCAGCCCAAAATGTTTTGTTCCCCAATCAAGTCTGACATTAGTTACAGTGGGAAATTCTTGCCCGCAGAAGAAATAGCCAGCCATCCCGAGGTCGACCTCGTTATCGTGGCCACTGCAGGGAAGGCCGGACTGAGCCCTACTCTGGCAGCTTTACAAGCAGGCAAGACGATTGCCCTGGCTGACAAAGAGGTATTGGTGATGGCTGGTGAAATTATTGTTCGTGAAGCCAGCCTCCATCAAACTCAAATTCTGCCTATTGATAGCGAGCATAGTGCCATCTGGCAATGTTTGCAAGGGGAAGAAAGCAAGCCGCAGAGGCTTTTTCTCACTGCCTCCGGGGGACCTTTTTATCACTATTCACAATCGCAATTGGCTAAGGTAACTCCAGAACAAGCCCTTCAGCACCCGGTATGGAAGATGGGAAAGAAGATAACCATAGATTCAGCAACGCTTATGAATAAAGGATTAGAGGTCATCGAAGCTCATTGGCTTTTCTCTTGCCCCTTTGATAGTATTGAAATATTAATTCATCCCCAGTCTATCGTCCATTCTATGGTGGAGTTCATGGATGGTTCCCTGAAAGCTCAACTTAGCTGGCCTGATATGAGACTGCCCATTCAATATGCTCTTTCCTATCCTCGGAGGTGGCCTAATTCAGAACTACCCCACCTGGATTGGGATAAAATCAAGTCTCTGAACTTTGAGCTCATAGACTATGCTGGATTTCCCTGCCTCAAACTAGCTGTGGAGGCTGGCAAATCAGGAGGGACTTACCCGGCGGTGCTCTGCGCCGCGGATGAGGTGGCTGTAGAACTTTTTCTCAGCCATAGAATAAGTTTTACCGATATAGCCAAGATTGTGCAAAAAACGCTGGAGCAACATCGCAGCATCAGCCAGCCATCTCTAGAGGAAATACTGGCTGCTGACCGTTGGGCCAGGGAATGTGCTACACACTTTTCCATTGACCATTGTCAGAAGCCTGAGCGACAAAGATATTCTAGGATAGAGAATTAAAAGATGAGCGTGGCTATAATCATTATCCTTTTCCTCGTAACCCTATTCGTGGCGATTTGTCTTCACGAATTGGGGCACTTCATCGCTGCCAAGCGTGCCGGAGTGAAGGTGGAAGAGTTCGGCATAGGCATTCCACCACGACTTTTTGGGATTAAACGAGGCGAGACAATATATTCGCTTAATGCCATACCTGTAGGAGCCTTTGTTAAGGCTGC
>JBEKTM010000103.1:0-6485 GCA_049516035.1 Dehalococcoidia bacterium | reverse complement strand
CTGGCACTGGCATTAGCCGCTGGAGGTGGTATATTTCTAGCCCGCCGAGCGCTTAAGCCAGTAGACAAGATTGCCCAGACCGCGCAAGAAATCGAGGAAAGTGACTTAAGCCAACGGATTAATGTGAACACCAAAGACGAATTGGGGAGGCTGGCAACGACGTTGAATGCAATGATTGGACGATTGGAAAAAGCGTTCCAGCGCCAGAAGCAATTCACCAGCGATGCTTCGCACGAATTACGTACTCCCCTAGCGGTAATTGAAGCTGAATCCAGTCTGGCACTCCAGAAGGAAAGACCTTCAAGCAATTACCGCCAATCTTTAGAGATTATTTCCCAGGAATCAAGACAGATGTCCTCCCTGATTGACCAATTGCTTACACTCGCTCGTGCTGATGCCGGAAAGGAACAATGGAACTTTACAGAAGTAAATCTCGGCAAGCTCATCACCAACCTGAGCACGGATGTAGAGATTCTCTGCCAGGAAAAAGGGCTCAGCTTTCAACCAGGTCAGTCACAGGACTTGGTGGTCAAAGGCGATGAAGCCAGGCTGAGAGAACTATTCATGAACCTTTTGGATAATGCCATCAGATATACCCCCGCCCCGGGGACTGTTTCTGTCTCACTCCGGCGCGAAGGGCAAATGGCTGTCGTGGCTATCACCGATACCGGGGTTGGCATTCCCGCCGAAGACATACCTTTCATCTTCGAGCGGTTCTACCGGGTTGATAAATCTCGCTCGCGTGCTGAGGGAGGCAGTGGTCTGGGCCTGGCAATATGCCGGCATATCGCTGAGGCTCATGGGGGAAAGATAGAAGTGGAAAGCCAGGTGGGAGCGGGCAGCACCTTTTCGGTATGGCTGCCTCTGCAGTCCCCATAATTCTCACCTGTATCACTAGCTGCTTTGCATAAATATGTTTGCTATAATATTGAGAATATTACGTCTAGCGTCGCTGACTAAATGAATTGCAGCGAATATGCCAAATACGTAGGAGCTAATGTGTATGTCTAAACGGTTGACCGTCGATAGTGTCCCAGCTCTGGTCGGCATCATAGGACCCATTGTGGTAATTGTAGGGGACCTCACGGCATCTTCATCTGTCCCAGGTTACAGCCTGGTCCGTGATTCAGTGAGCAGCTTTGCATTGACCTCTCTGGGCTGGCTGCAAACGATTTGTTTTCTGGCTATGGGTTTGCTGTTGGTGATATTCGTGGCCGGACTCTATTTCAACAACACTACTTGCTCTCTGTGGCTTCGTATTGATGTTGATTGCCGCCTTTCATATGGACCATTCAGGAGCTCCACCCGTTGATGGCATAATCCACACGATAGCGTCTTATGGTCTTGGCTTATTATTCCCTATCGCTACTCTATCGCTGGCATCCAGCTTCATGAGGACGCCGAATTGGAAAGGCATTTTTGTTTATACTCTGATTGCTGGTGTCCTGGGTTTCGGCCTGATAATAGGGGCGATCTTTGGTAACCAGCGAGGCTGGTTCGGTCTGTATGAGCGAATCATAATACTCAATGCACTGGTCTGGGTGGAAGTAGTAGCTATCCATTTCCTACGCCTTCTTCTGAGGCAGGAACCAAAGCCCCAATCCTGACGGAGTGGCGTCAAGGGAGGAAAATTATGAATAAAAGTCGTTCAGTGTTAATCTTGTCGATTCTAAACTTGCTGGGCTTTCTTGGTACCGTTGTCGTTAATGCACTGGCCAATATCCTCCCCATAAATAACACAACAACCGGTGAACTATCTGACCTATATCCAAATTTGTTTGTGCCAGCGGGGCTGACTTTTGCAATCTGGGGGTTGATCTATGTACTACTGGCAATCTTCGTCATATATCAATTAATACCCTCTGTTAGAAGAGACGTCCAAAAGGTTGACTTTGTACAGAGAATCGGGCTGCTATTCTTTATTTCCTGCATCGCCAACATCGGCTGGATATTCGCCTGGCATTATAAAATCCTTCCCCTATCCCTAGTCGTGATGCTGATACTGCTGGGATGCCTGCTGGCAATCTACCTGAGGTTAAATGTTGGCAAATCAGAGGCGACGAAGGCTAAAAAATATTTAGTGCATCTTCCTTTCAGTGTCTACCTTGGCTGGATTACTATAGCCACGATTGCCAATGTCACCGCTCTACTGGTGGATATCAACTGGAACGCATGGGGTCTTGGTGAGCAATTCTGGGCAGTAGCCGTGATTATCGTGGGTATTGCTATTGCATTATCCATACTCTTCACCCGAAAAGATATCTATTATTGTCTTGCGGTCGATTGGGCATTACTCGGGATACTGATAAAACGACTTTCCGTTACAACGGTGCCCGATCAAAGCGTAGTAGTCGTTACGATTGTGGGCATGGCGCTTATTACCGGCGGAGTTATAGCTCAACTGATAAGGAAAAAGGTGTACTAGCCAAAATAGCGGTATATCTTAATCTTACTAATCCTCGCAGCCATCGCAACCAAAAAGCAACATTAGAGCGAATTGTGACTTCTTTCATCTTTAATTCAGTTGACGAACAAACTACGCATGGTCTATAATTAAGTATATTAGTGGAGACTTATAAACCAATGGAAGCTACGTCAACTAGCCCTGAAAGTGTTGATGAGGAGGCAGTGGTCTTCGGTACGCTGGCTGACCCTACCCGCCTCAAGCTGGTGAAGCTTCTCTGCCGCCAGCGGGACCCAGATGCCCTCTGTGTCAACGCCCTTGCGGCTCTTCTAGGCGTTACCCAGTCGGCTGTTTCCCAGCACCTGCGGGTGCTGAGAGCCATCGGGTTGGTAAAAGGTGAGAGGCGAGGCTACCATATCCACTACTTCGTGAATCAGGATGTACTGGAGAAGTGCCGCAGGCTCACGTCAGCGGCTCTGAGCATAGCAGAGCCGGGCGATGAGCAATCGTGCTTGCAGTATTGTCCAGAGAGGAGGGAAGGCTAAGCGTGCTCAATGTATTACCGCCTGATGGTCCAGCCATCGAGGTGCGAAATCTCACTAGGCGCTATGATGGACTTCTTGCTGTTGACAGCATCAGCTTTGAAGTAAGAAACGGTGAGTTCTTTGGTTTCCTCGGCCCCAATGGTGCCGGTAAAACGACCACGGTCCGGATGCTCACCGGCGTTATCAAAGCTGATAGCGGCACTGCCTTGGTAATGAACTCCAGAGCCGGCAGCCTGAAAGCTAAACAGGTAGCCGGCGTTGTGCCGGAGATGGCCAACGCCTACAATGACCTTTCGGGCTGGGACAACCTGATGCTGATGGCTGAGCTTTATGGTGTCGCTTCCGGTAAGGCGAAGGAGAGGAATGAAAGCCTGTTGAGAGGCCTTGGTCTTCTGGAGCGGCGGGACAGCCTGGTCAAAACGTATTCCAAAGGGATGAAACAGCGCCTGATTCTGGGAATGGCACTTATCAGCGACCCTCAGATACTGTTTCTGGATGAGCCCACGACCGGCTTGGATGTGCAGAGTGCCCGCTTGATTAAAGACATGCTGCGCAGCCTAAATGGCGGAGGAAAAACTATATTTCTCACCACCCATGACATGGATGAAGCCAACCAGCTCTGCGACCGGGTAGCTATCATTAACAAAGGGAAAATGGTCGCCATAGACGCTCCTGAGAAGCTCAGGATGGCCACCAGCGGTCGGCACTCAGTTGAGGTCAGCTTCTCTGATAGCGTAAACCTAGAGACTCTCGCTCAGCTTCCCGGTGTGAATGAAGTACAGAAAGTCGGCGATAAGTACCGCCTCTACACTGAAAGCCCCGGAGAGCTAGTGGTGGGGCTGGTGAACCACTCATGTATGGTCGGACTCAAGATAGTGTCGCTCAACATACTGGCCCCGTCCCTGGAAGATGCCTTTGTGTCGCTCACTGAGAAAGAGGATGAACATGCCTGAGACGGCCTTAGTGTGGCAACAGCTGCGCCGCTCCTTAGTGATAGCACGAAAGGATATCCGCATCTATTACTCTAAGGGTCCGGTAATAATTTTCGGGATTCTTTTCCCCGTATTTCTATTTCTGTCCTTCACCATCGGCAGGCACATGGCAGTTGATTTCATGATACCGGGGCTTCTGGGCATGATTCTGTTCTTCACCGCAACCTCAATATCGCCGATAGTGGTGCCCTGGGAGGCGCAGGCAAGGACACTGGAGCGTTTGATGTCCTGCCCGGTGCGGCTTGAAACGATTATCATTGGGGATATACTTGCTTCGTTTACCTTTGGAACGGCCATCTCACTCGTTCCTATCATCATAGGGATTGCCCTGGGAGTAACTGTATCAAGCCCGGTCATGTTCGCTCTCGCGGTTATTCTGGCTGCTCTCTGTTTCGCTTCTCTAGGTAGTGTCTTCTCCATCCCGCCGACCAATCTGCCAGCTACGGTTAACATGATTGCCTCGGTGGTCAAGTTCCCGGTGGTCTTCATCAGCGGCATCTTTATCCCGCTGGATGAACTCCCTGCCTGGGGGCAAGTGATTGCCTACATCTCACCTCTGACCTACTTCACTGATATTGCCCGCAGTTGCATTCAGGGTGAGGGACATCTCCCACTGGCTGTTGATTTTGCCGTCCTCATTGCGTTTACTGCCCTGTTTCTTCTGGTGGCTATGAAGCTGCATCAGAGAACAATGCCCAGGAGAATATGATATGCTACAAATGGATAAAGAGCAGAAGTATGATATAGGCCAGTTCGTGAAGTTTGTCCGGGGTGGCAGGACTGTTGAAAACCGTGGTTTGAACTCCCGTGAAGGAATGCTATGCTAGGTGAGTTTAAGACATAGCAACAGGCAAAGATATTTGGTCACGCTTGCTAATGGGCTTGTTACCACGCAATCTCTTGGGTTGCTACCTAAGGTCACAAAAGAGCGGTTTGTTCGATAATCACTTAGAGCTTTCGTGTTTTCCTCTGCGGCATGAAATCGTGCTACAATGCAGTTCATTGGGACCCAAGCTGTGTGATAATATAATATACTAAGCTACGAAATGATTATCGCTGTTATCGGAGATTCCTCCTGTTCCCCAGAAGAAGCTAAGCTAGCAGAAACCGTGGGTGAATTGTTAGCCCAGCAAGGTGTCACCATAATATGCGGTGGCCTGGGTGGCGTGATGGAAGCTGTTTGTCGCGGAGCTAAATCCAAAGGCGGCCTGACCGTGGGCATTTTGCCGGGACAAGATGCAAGCACGGCAAACCCCTGGGTAGATATTCCTGTGGTCACGGGCATAGGCGAGGCCAGAAATGTTGCGGTGGTTAAGTCAGCCCAGGCGGTAATTGCCATCGGCGGAAACTATGGAACGCTGAGCGAAATTGCTTATGCTCTGAAGAGTAATATCCCGGTCATCGGCTTGAACACCTGGTCATTGTCACGCAACGGGCAAGAGGATGACTCCATAATCAGAGTTCAGAGTGCCGCCGAGGCAGTGGACAAGGCAATTTCTTTGGCTAAGAGACGCGGGAATAATGAGATTGCTTCGCCCCGACAAGGTCGGGGCTCGCAATGACAGAACAGGTAAAGGCGCTCGCAATGACGAGAATGGAAATGCCAAGCATCAAAAGCGTAAAAGCCAGAGAGATTCTCGATTCGCGGGGCAATCCTACCATAGAGGTGGAGGTGGTACTGGTTGATGGCAACACGGGTGTTGCCGCTGTCCCTTCAGGAGCAAGCACCGGGAAATACGAGGCTGTGGAGCTTCGAGATGGCGATAAAAGTAGATATGGTGGACTCGGCGTCCAAAAAGCCGTAGAACATGTTAATAATGAAATTGCCTCAGCAATAGTAGGTATGTCCGCCTTAGAGCAGGCGGTTATTGATCGGCGACTAATTGAACTTGATGGCACTGCTAATAAAGCTCGGCTGGGGGCTAATGCCCTACTGGCAACATCTCTGGCCGTAGCCAAGGCCGGAGCTAGCATCCAAGGTGTTCCTCTATACCGCTATTTAGGGGGGGCAGGAGCTAAACAATTGCCTGTCCCCATGCTAAACATCCTCAACGGTGGCAAACATGCTTCGAATTCTGTCGATTTTCAGGAATTTATGATAGTGCCAGTGGGCGCTGCCAATTTCCACAAAGCCCTGCAAATGAGCAGCGAAGTCTATCATTCTCTGCGCAAAGTGCTTGAAAATAAAGGATTAAGCACCAATGTGGGAGATGAGGGCGGCTTTGCTCCCCAGCTCCTCGCTAATAAAGATGCGCTGGAGTTGATACTAGCAGCCATCGACAAGGCTGGCTATAAAGCTGGCGGAGACCTATTTATCGCCCTGGATCCAGCATCCAGTACATTCTACCACGATGGGAAATACGTCCTCTCTCGAGAAGGTGTTACTCTCGGTCCCACAGAAATGATTGATTACTATGCTAAATTGGTCTCGGATTACCCTGTCATCAGCATTGAAGATGGGCTGGCTGAGGATGACTGGGCAAATTGGTCGTTGCTCACTGCTCAACTAGGAAAGCAGATTCAACTTGTGGGCGATGACCTGTA
>JBEKTM010000102.1:0-5402 GCA_049516035.1 Dehalococcoidia bacterium | reverse complement strand
GGGGCTGACCTGGAAGCTTTAAGCCGCGAGGCAGCCATGAACGCCTTGAGGAAGATAATGCCCAGCATCGATTTTCAACTGGATGAGATTCCTTATGAGACTCTCTTGAAACTCGAGGTGACGATGAATGATTTCACCGAGGCGCTCAAAGAGGTGGAACCCTCAGCCATACGGGAAGTCTTTGTCGAGGTCCCCGACGTCAACTGGGAGAACGTTGGCGGCCTGGGCGAGGTAAAACAGAAACTGATTGAGGCCGTAGAATGGCCGTTGCGGTATCCTCACCTGTTCCAGGAGGCAAATGTCAAGCCTCCTAAGGGTATCCTTCTTTCGGGGCCACCGGGGACGGGAAAGACCCTGGTCGCCAAGGCGCTGGCCCATGAAAGCGAGGTAAATTTTATCTCCATCAAAGGCCCGGAGCTTATGTCAAAGTATGTCGGCGAGTCGGAAAGGGGCGTCAGGGAAATATTCCGGAAAGCGAAACAGGCCAGCCCGTGTATTATCTTCTTCGATGAGTTTGATTCGCTGGTTCCCGAACGTGGATCGGGAGATAATTCCCAGGTGACGGAGAGAGTTATCAGCCAGTTCCTCACCGAGCTCGACGGGCTGGAAGAGCTTAAAGGGGTGTTAGTCCTGGCAGCTACCAATAGAAAGGACCTGATTGATTCCGCCATCGTGAGGACGGGCAGGTTTGATTTCACCCTGGAGTTCCCATTACCCGATGAAAAAGCGCGTCAAGAAATATTTAAAATTCATACCAGGGGCAAGCCCCTGGCTTCTGACATCAACCTGGAAGTCCTGGCCCAGAAAACAGAGGGATTGGCTGGCTCAGATATCGAGGTCATCTGCCGCGAATCCGCCATGATAGCCATCAGAGCGTTTATTAAGGCTGAAGACAAGAAGAGTAAACTCAGGATTACCAAGCAACATTTTGACCTAGCTATCGGCTGGTTGAAAACCCAGAAAGAGGAGGAGTAGATGTCCGGGCAAGGCGAATATATTTATGGGATTGTCGAGGAACCCCAACCCAGGAGATTCAACTTCACGGGAGTATTCGAAGCTGATGTCTATACTATCAACCATCAAAGAATAGCCGCCATTGTCAGTGATGCCGGTTTCTCCGAGATAGACCCGACCCGCAAGAACGTGCAGGCCCACACGGTTGTCCAGGATAAGCTTTTGAAAGAATATACCCTGCTTCCCATGGGCTTCGGCATGATTACAACCAGTGAGGACGAGGTCCGAGGAATTCTGGAGAAGAATTACGAAGGTCTTACCAACGAATTGAACCGGCTTGCTGGCATGATAGAAGTTGAGCTGAAGCTCTACTGGGACCAGGAGACCGTCATTAAAGAGATTCAAGGTGAAAACCAGGAACTCTCCAGGCTTAAGGCCAAAATCAATGCGACATCGTCCCCCGCCGAAATACGGAACCTGCTGATTGAAGCCGGCAAATTAGTGGAGGATATAGTTCTTGACTGGAAGACCAGATACGCCGAGATGGTTTACACCGTTCTCAAGGAGCTATCTTATCAGGCTAAGATGAATAATCCGGTGGGACTGAAGAACCTCCTCAATGCCTCCTTCCTGATAGATAAGTCCCGGGAGAGTGAATTTAAGGAACAAGTCTACACGCTGGATTCCAAGTTCCAGGGAAAAGTAAATTTCAAATATGTAGGGCCTATGCCACCTTATAACTTCGTTGATTTGAGTCTGGAGCCGGTGAAATGTTAACTGGATTGCTATTTTCTATCCTCGGTGTCCCCCTGACTCTCAGCAAGGAGATACTGGCCAAGCTGAGAGACGAGATTGACAAGGAGCGCCTTATCACCGAGGAATCGATTAAAGAGAGACTCCAGCAGCTTCAACTGCTACTGCAGGACGGCGAACTAACTGAAGAGGAATACGAAGGCATAGAGGAAGAGCTTATCGCAAGGTTGAGAGCGGTGAGGGAATACCAAAAGAGCCAGGGGGTGAAATAGATGCCATTACAGGCAACCAGGGACGAAGGCACCACGCTTGCGGACGTCATCGACCGCGTACTGGACAAAGGGCTGGTTATCAATGCCGATATCTGTGTTTCGATAGCCGGAGTCGAGCTTCTGGGGATTAAGATAAGGGCCGCCCTGGCCTCCTTTGAAACAGCCGCCAGGTATGGCCTGGAGTTCCCCAGCGGCACCAACTATGATAAAGCCGCCTGGCGAGAAGCGGCAGTAGGTAAGGAGATATGCCCTCAATGCAGCAAGAAAGTCGCTACTGAGGAGCTTCTTAACGGCGGGTGTCCCTGGTGTGGGTGGATAAGCGCCAGGGCAAAGAAGGCTGAAGACAGAATAGCCCCCAAAATCGTAGCAGTGTGAAATAGATGGGGATATTAAGGTGGGCACTGTGACTGTAAAGACTCGAAAGGGATTAACTCAACTGCTTCAAGCTATTGATGAAAAGAGCCGGGCTATGTTGTGGCACCTGTGGTGGCACCGACATGCCGGAATATCGGAATTAAGAGAGCTCATCGATGCTGCCAGCGATTTTGAAGTCCTGTATCGACTGAAGGAGGTTATCAACGAGCAAGCCCTGAGGCTCTGGGGAAGGCCGGTAGTGAGCTTTGAACAAGCCAGAATCGACCCTCTAAGCGGCCAAAAGGTCATGTTCAGCTGGTGGTTTCTGGATGAAGAGAATGTTCCCATATCGGATGGGAACAAACCACTGATAGATTTATTCAACGAGGGAGACGGTATCTCCATAATCGCTCAGGTGCCGACCTCGGTTGACCCTGCTCACTATAAGTTCTTTTTTAAGAACGGTATATTGAAAGTCGGACTGGAAAAAAGGAAGAGTAATGGGACAGGCGAAGGGGAAAAGAAGGAAGGAAGATAACCCTCAGAACCAGCCGGAGAAGCCGTCGGAAGGCCCGGTTGAAGGCGTTCTTCGCGGTCTGGGTGAGGTTATTCCCGGCTTCGGCGAGTTAGTCAAAGGACTGGAGAAATCAGAAGCCTTTCAAGAGAGACTGGAAGCCGCCAATGCGGAGGTTGAGCACCGCATGGGAAAAGCCCCTCCATCAAGCAGGGGAGTTGGCGCCAGAAGGAGTATTATTCCGCCCAGAACTAACCTTAGGGCAAGCCGAACTGCGCTCAGGAAAGAGCCTCCGGCGCCGGCATCCCAGAGAGATGTCATTACCGATATGTTTGACGAGGGCGACCGCCTTATGGTAATCGCTGAGCTACCCGGTGTAAATGAGAAGGACATAGAGATTGAGGTCAAAGGTGACCGGCTGGTACTCTTTGCCAGGAGCCAGGGTCGCCAGTACCACAAGGATATCGTCTTGCCCTGCACAGTCAAAGTAAAACCGAGCTTAACTTATAAGAATGGTATTTTGAAAATCAGCCTGGAAAAGGAACCGAAATAGGTCCGGGTTATGGCTATTAATATCGAAGAGAACAACCTGAAGCACGGTGTGCTGGGGCTGGTAATAGCCCTGGTCGAGGTAATCAGAGACGCCCTGAAAATCCAGGCATTTAAAAGAATGGAGGGCGGGAGCCTGAGCGAGGAAGAGTGTGAGAGGCTGGGAAAAGCATTGATGGAACTGGATATCGCCCTGGAAGAAATCAAGGCCGAGCAGGGCATCATCGAGTCGGTCCAGGCAGTGAGAGACGGGCTGGATGAGATTGTGGATGGTGTTATTGACAGGATAGTTAACCCGGAGAGATGGCGTGAGGAGGCCACAGAAAGCCTGCCGGTTTAATTGAGAAAAAAGCAACCTCTTGAGGAGGTGAACACTTGGAAGAGATATTCTACGCGGTACTGGCTCTGCGCATTGCTGGCAAGCCAGTTAACAAGGAAAACATACAGGCTGTCCTCAGCAAAGCGGGCACACCGGTTGATGAGTCGGCACTTGACGCCATGGCCGCCTTTGTTGAATCTTTAGCCACTACCGGCCAGGGAAAAGAAAGTACCATTGACCCCAGAATCATCAAGTTTCTGACCAGCGAGCTGACCGGCCAGAAAGTAGAAACAAAGCAACTGGAGGTGCTCCTCGCCGAGCTGAGCCAAGCCGCCGCCTCGGTCCCTGAGATGCAGGCCGCCCGCTTTAGAGGTTTTACAACTCCGGTAGAAGGGGAGACAAGACCTTCGACTTGCGGAAGCATGGTTGAGGAGGGAGTTATCACACCGGAGGCGAAGGCTGTAGCCGTGGGTCTGGTACCCGAGCCTGAAGTCGGCACTCAAGGGCAAGGACGATATGTGTATGGCGTAGCTGCGGGGGATAAGGAAGTCAGGCTAGGGCCGATAGGTATAGAGGGCAGTGAGGTTTACACTATCACTTACGAAGACATCAGCGCTATCGTTCATAATTGCCCTGCCGAGCCGTATCAATCCAGCAACGGCGAAATAGTGAAGAACTGGGTAAGGACTCACCAGAGCGTTCTTGATGCGGCTGGCGAGCGACTCGGCATCGTCATCCCCCTGGGCTTCGACACCATAATGCGGCCCAAGGACGATGTCACTCCTCCGGAACAAGTGGTGAGGGAGTGGCTCAAGGAAGATCATGAACGCCTTCGCGAGGTGATGAGAAAGATAGAGGGTAAAGATGAGTATGGAGTTCAGGTCTCCTATGAACCCGGGTTATTAATTAAGCAGCTCTCGGAACAGAGCGAAGAGATTAGAAAAATCAAGGAAGAGATGGCCACCAAATCACCGGGTATGGCTTACATGTACAAGCAAAAGCTGGAAAAAGCCGTTAAAGCGGAGACAGAAAAGTTTGCCGACGTGTGGTTCCACGATTTCTACGGCAGGATTAAGAAGCACACCGATGATATCATCGTCGAGAAGACCAGGAAGCTGAACAAGGGCAAGGTAATGCTGCTCAACCTCTCCTGCCTGGTAGCCAGAGAGAAAATCGACAGCCTGGGTAAGGAACTGGAAGAAATCAATAACATGGACGGCTTCTCCGTTCACTTTTCCGGCCCTTGGCCGCCCTACAGCTTCGTGGCCAAGCCTGTGGTTTCAGTTAAAGGAGAATAAAGTGCAGCCTACCCGAGACACTCATGCCACGCTGGTAGACCTGCTCGACAGGGTACTGGAGAAGGGGCTGGTTCTTAACGCTGACCTCCTTATTCATGTCGCTGGCATTCCCCTCTTGGGGGTCAATTTGAGAGCCTGCCTGGCCGGGATAGAGACAATGTTAAAGTACGGCATCTGGCAGGACTGGGATGAAGCACAGCGGGCCATCGCCAACAGGGAGCGACAGCAAAAAAGAGCACAATGTCCGATGAACACTCTAGGATTAGAACCAGAGCAGAATCCTGGTTCTCTCCCAGACAACGAGATAGCTAAAATATTATTGAGTGAAGAGGAGGTAAAAATCTAAGATGAACGCTAATCAGGTAGTAGAAAAGGCACGGAAGGAATTT
>JBEKTM010000101.1:0-5509 GCA_049516035.1 Dehalococcoidia bacterium | reverse complement strand
AGATTTTTGCCGACCATGGAGTAAAATACCTGACCCTTTATATGTTCTCCACCGAGAACTGGAATCGGCCCAGGATAGAGGTCGCTGGCTTGCTCAGTCTTCTAGCCAAGAAGATTGACCGACAGACTCAAGCTTTTCACCAAGAAAATATCCGACTAGTACACCTGGGCAGGCTGGATAGACTATCTCAGAAATTGAGGGAGAAGGTACAGGCCGCAGTCGAACTCACTAAAAATAATACCGGGCTTACACTTTGTCTGGCCTTTGATTATGGTGGGCGGGATGAAATTGTCCAGGCAGCCAGACGTATCGCCAGCGCTGGTATTTCCGGCAACAATATAAATGAGTCTGTGTTCGCCCGGTATCTATATAACCCTGACATCCCCGACCCTGATTTGGTCATACGCACTGGCGGTGAGAGTCGCCTCAGCAACTTTCTCCTCTGGCAGGCTGCCTATAGTGAACTTTACTTCACACCAGTGTTATGGCCCGATTTTGGTCGTAAAGATGTTGAGGAAGCGCTTTCTGAATATAAACTCCGCCAGCGACGTTTTGGCAAAATATGAGGCGTTTAACAACTACCCGATAACGCTGTTCGAAAATGAAGTTGCTCACTTTATTGGGCTCCCCCCTTTGTCATTGCGAGGCTGACGAAGTCAGCCGAAGCAATCTGCCGGCTAAAATTCCAAATCCGAAGGACGAAATCCCAAACAATTTCAAAACACAAAATGCGAGTGCTCAAAATTTTTGAATTTTGGTCATTGGGATTTGTTTCGTATTTGGTGCTTAGAATTTAGGATTTGTTCTTTTTCGTGGGATTGCCACGCCTCCGGCTCGCACTGACAGGGGGGAGAGCCTCACAATGACAGCGCAAGCAGACAATGCGTCACTAATCACATGAACGAGGACAGGGTGTTGACAGGGAAAACACGCCGTATTACTATGAGTTATTATAGCCATGTGGGAATCATTTTCCCATGGCTCTGGGGCAACGAATAATGCCCAAGCTGTCAAAGGAGGTAAGTTGAAATGAACAAAAAACTCTTGCCCGTAGTGGTGACACTATCTCTAGTGCTTTCTTTCTTGCTGGCGATACCAGCGGGGGCGAATGCAGGTCCTCCATTGCCCGAGGAACTCTGGTCTTACAATACAACTGGGGATGTCACAGATATAGCCGTAGGGGACCTGAACGGAGATGAGAAGGATGATGTGGTGGCAATTGAAGTCTCGGCGGACACGCTAACCGCGATTTCAGGTGATGGGCCGGAAGATTGGCAATGGGGAGACCTTTCAATGGCAGGGTATGCTGTCGCGGTAGGTGACATAAATAACGATAGTTGGAACGAAGTCATAGCTGGAGGATTGAATGGCACAGCCTGGGTATTAAATGCCTATGATAAAGATGGGAATATCCTCTGGTCGTATCCAGTGACGGGCCAGGTCAAGGACATTGAGATAGGGGATGTGGATGGGGATGGCATAGACGATGTAGTGGCATGCAACAGCGTGGCCAGCCACATATACGCCATCAACGGCACAGGACAGAACATAACGGGGCTGTGGCCAATCACTAGCACCCCCACACCAGTGGTGGACCTGGCTATAGGACAGCTTGACGGACAAGCAGGGGTGGATGTGGCAGCCATTGGAGAAGCCATTGCAGGATGTCTTTATGTGTATAACAGCACAGGTAGCTTAATGTGGTCGAATTCTGGCGTTCGTGGGCGAACGGTAGAGATAGGCGATGTTGATGGAGATGGTGACAATGAAGTCGTCGCTGCGCATTATGGCTCTGGTAACCCAGTCCCCTCGGGTGGCTGGGTCCTGGCATTCGACGGAGATGAGGGAGGTCCCCCGCTCTACAGTTTCTATACTGAGCCAGGCAAAATCATCTCGGACATCGAGCTGGGAGACCTAGACGGGAACCCGGCAGATGTTGAGGTGGCTGCCATCACAGAGCCTGTGGATGCAACACTATTCGCGATTGACATTGATAATGGCACCGAGCAGGAGATGTGGAGTTATTCCATAGATTGGGACACCCGATACTATGGAGAATCCCTTGCTATAGGCGACGTTGACCGGGACTACAAGAACGAAGTCGTTGCCGCAAGTAGCGTGCCACCGCATTGCATCTATGCGTTTGATGGAATAGATAGAGATGGGGATGGTTTTGGGGACCTTGTCTGGTCGCCGTACTGCGTTTGGGAACCGATAACGGACGTTGAGGTGGGTGACCTGGATGGCGATGGTGATGATGATGTGGCTTTCGGCACTGTAGGTGGAAGGACTATCTATGCCATAAAGGCAGTCGAGAGCAAGACTGAGGCAGCTACGGGCACCGGTACGGTGTATTTCGATTCCGACCCCAGCACCCTTGAGAACCTTACCCCTGTATCGGAACTGCCGGAAGAGGGCAAGCCGGACCTCGAATTCCCCCACGGCTTCTTCTCGTTTAACATAAGGCTGCCATCTACTAATTACACCTCAGCGATAGTCACCATGACGTTTCCCTCGCCTTTACCTGTGGGGACTCAATACTGGAAGTACGGTCCAACCCCAAGCGATCCTACCGACCACTGGTATCAGCTGCCGATAGGAGACGATGATGGAGACAATGTAATCACAATCACGCTGTTTGATGGCGAACTTGGTGATGACAATGTAGTAGCTCTCGATGGAGTGATTGTTGACCAAGGAGGCCCTGGGATTCCCACCGCACCGGTAGGCGGCGAAGCTTATCCGGTGAATAAGCTGGCCATCCTAGCACCTTGGATTGCTCTGGCGGCAGCAATTATAGCCGGAGCTACCATATTTATAAGGCGGCGCAGGGCTGAGAGCTAAAACCAACCTTAGGAACGACCGAGGGCAAGCCATGAATGTCATAGGCCCAGACCCAGAACACCGGGCGGTGCTCCAATACTACTCATCCGGGAAAGGCGATAAGACAGTGGGGGGACTAATAAAATAGGGGGCTGTTTAAAAATGCAGTTGCCCAATTTATTGGGCTCCTCCCTCTACCATTGCTTAGGCTGAGCTCACAACGAAGCTTGATGAATCAAGCACCTACAAGAATCCGGGAGGGTTGCTAGACGACCGCAATTTCCGCCCACACTATGCCGATAAGAATCCTCCGTCAACAGGTATCAGCGCTCCGTGAACATAGCTGGATAAATCACTGGCTAGGACCACAGCAATGCGGGCCACTTCGTCCGGCTGCCCGCCCCTTTTCAGGGGCAGCCTGGTGCTAAACAATACGCCAGTTCTAAGCAGGCTCAGCCGGAGCTGGGTGATTTCCTTGGCTACGGCCTTGGTTCCTGGAGTTATTATCCCGCCTGGTACGATGGCATTTATTCGGAAACCATTTTTGCCATATTCCTTGGCCAGAGACCTGGTTAGAGCGATGACTCCCGCCTTGCTTATGCTATAAGGAGTCATGCCTTCTACGAAAGGCATGATTGCCTCAATAGAGCCGATATTGATGATGACTCCGCCTCTCTTTAATCGACTCTTTATCATGTGCTGGCACATCAAGAGAGTTGATTTCAAGTTAATGTCCATCACCCTGCTAAAAAAAGCATCGTCTACTTCCAAGAAATCCATGAAAGGATATATTCCAGCATTGTTTACCAGTATGTCAGGTTCTTTCCCTTTCAACTTCTCCCAGAGAGCATCTATCTCCTCTTTTGAAGAAAGGTTTACTTTATGAATATTGATTTTCGCTTTGAACTTCGAAAGCTCCTCGGCTACAGCCCTCAGCCCCCGTTCGTTTATGTCGACAAGCTCTAAATCCGCACCCGCCTCGGCAAACCTATAGGCCATTGCCTTGCCAATACCAAGTGCGGAACCAGTTATTAAGGTTTTTTTCCCTTTCAGGGAGATAAGTTCAGATAGAGGCTTCAAGTCTTTCATATCAATACTCTAGACTATTGGAATATGCATCATGTAGCTGCTTTACACTATTATACCATGGTGCACTAAGCTGGCGTGATGTGTATTTCAAGATAGGCTTCAGCAATGATAGGCTATGTGTAATATTATATAATTGAAACGAAGTATGCCGAGGCATACTTCTTATTATGGTCTCAATAATCGTTTTGTTGGTGGTTTTTGTCCTCATCGCCATCCGACAAATCGGCAGGTTTCGCCTTCAGATATGGCAGGCGATGCTGCTCGGGGCGCTAGCAGTATTGCTCACGAGGCAAATCTCCCCCCCTGAAGCCCTCCAGGCTATCGATTGGGATGTCATACTCTTCCTGTTGGGCATGTTTGTGGTCGGCCAAGCGCTGGAGGAGAGTGGCTACCTTTCTCACCTTTCATCGCGGCTGTTCGAACGAGCTAAGACAGTGGACCGCCTGTTACTCCTGATATTGTTTAGTGTTGGGCTGATATCGGCTTTCCTGATGAATGACACACTGGCTATTATTGGCACCCCGGTGATGTTGCAGATTGCCCGAAAGACAGGTATTCGCCCAAAGCTGTTGCTACTATCGCTAGCCTTCTCCGTCACCATTGGCAGCGTGATGAGTCCTATTGGCAACCCGCAAAACTTACTGGTCGCTATCAACGGAAATATTTCCAATCCATTCGTCACTTTTCTCCGCTACCTGGCGGTACCAACTCTCATCAATCTTTTTCTGGCATACCTCATTCTCAAATTCTTCTATAGAGAAGACTTGAAGAACGAGCCGCTGAATTACTCAACTGACCCCATTACAGATCCAGCGCTGGCGCGATTGTCGAAGATATCCCTCATTATCATTGTGGTCCTGGTGCTCGCTAAAATAACCACCTCCCTTCTGGGCCTTGGTATTGATTTCCGGCTTACCTATATTGCCTTAGCAGCAGCGTTGCCCATCATCTTACTGAGCCCCCGCCGTCTCGGGATAGTCCGTAGAATCGATTGGACCACTCTGATTTTCTTTGCGGCAATGTTTGTCCTGATGCGGAGCGCCTGGGATTCCGGGTACTTCCAAAATGTTATTGCTGACCTGCACCTCAATCTCCGTTCCGTCGGTATCATTATGGTGGTAAGTATTGCGCTGAGCCAGCTAATCTCAAATGTTCCGCTGGTAGCACTCTACCTGCCTGTGCTGGGTCAGTTGGGTGCAGCGACTAAGGAAATGATAGCCTTGGCAGCCGGCAGCACCATTGCCGGCAATTTTTCCATTCTCGGCGCAGCCAGCAACGTCATCATCATCCAGAACGCTGAGAAGAAAGCCGGAGAAACCTTGACCTTCTGGGAGTTTGTCAAGATAGGCATTCCCCTGACGGCAGTTAATACACTGGTCTACTGGTTGTTCTTTATGATTTTCTGAAGGCTGAGAGGGAAAATCAAGCGACAACCCGGAAGGCAAATTTCAAGCTAGATATTGGTGATTGAATTACATATGGTGGAGCTGAGGGGATTCGAACCCCTGACCTCCTGCTTGCAAAGCAGGCGCTCTCCCGACTAAGCTACAGCCCCAGCGTCAATTATTGTATCAAATACTGTGTGGTAGCAAAAGCT
>JBEKTM010000100.1:0-5533 GCA_049516035.1 Dehalococcoidia bacterium | reverse complement strand
GTTCTGTGCTGGAATCATCGTCTGGGTCTCTCCATCGGACCCATTCTCTAGCTAGTATAATGCTTCCAGCAGAAACTCCAAAGAGAACCTTCCCCTGCTTGAAGAGGTCTATCAGGAATCCCATCATGTTCTTTTCTTCCAGAACTCGCATACCCGCCTCCACATCCCCACCACTCATGAAAATGGCATCCGCCGATTTCAAAACGGCCTGTGCTCTATTTAGATCGGCTTTTTGGGCGGCGATTACTACCCGTTTGATCTGGCAATCTCCGGTTTGCTTAATCATAGCGGACATCATCAGATAGAAAGGCCAGCTATCTCCACTCGCCACACCCACGTAGGCAATGGTCGGCCGGACTTTCCCCGTATCCTCCAGAATCGTCTTAATGATAGACTCGAAGGATTTTCTGTCCCTCCCACCACCAATCAAATAGACTGGTTTTAGAACATTCATAGATGTAACCTTACTTGATCCCCCATTAGTGTTATCAAGCCAGATACTTCTCCAATTCTATGGGAAAGAGAGCCCTGGATAATAGGTACTTTCCAGATCTCTCTGGAGCAATTGCCGCCTTGTAAGTAATTGATACTTTGGCTTCCTGTCCGTAAAGCTTCTTCAGTATCCAGGTAGCATCTTCAGTGAGCTTCTCTTTATCCAGTGGCTGGCTGACTAAATGCAGATCATAAACACTGACACCACTTTGAACCAGTCCATATTCTTCGATGTCCTGCAATACACTAAGAGCATTGTCCAGTTCATGCAGGGTTACCAGCCTTCCCCCGCAGGTCAACGTCAGGTTAGCTCTCCGGCCATTCACTGAGGAAAGGATTAATCCCAAGTTCCTTCCACAATCGCATTTTCCACTGGCTTCCAATTGCACGATATCTCCCGTATCGAAACGGAGAAGATAGCTCCAGTTGTTACCAAGAGGTGTAACTAAGATTCTTCCCAGAAGGGGACCGCCATGCTCTTTTTGGAAAGGTTGAAAATCTACACGGCTGTATTTGCTATTCTGATGTAATTTCCCCTTTTCACATTGCATGAAAACGTATCCGGTCTCAGTGGTTCCGTAAGAGCTAACCATAGGGACATTGGGGAAAATCTGGCGGATTTGGCGAAAATAGAAGTGGGAAGTATATTCGTATGTAAAGACTATCACGCCGGGTTGAAAAACTATTTCATGTGTCTTGTTGATATAGCGGCACAGTCTTGCAAGATAAGATGGATTAGCCTCAAGCACCGCTGGTTGAAAAGTATTCAATTCCTGTATCATGCGTCCCATAATAGCGGGAGTCCAGGCTACGGGGTCAGTCTTTTCGTTGAGATACAGGAAGCGGGCCAAGCGTCGCCTTTCCATTGGTAAGTCAATTTCATCCGATATAATTCCCACGTTTATGGGATTGGACAGAATAGCTTCGTTGTGGCTGCCGGTAGCAATTTGAGACATGTAAGAATTAAGCTTCCATGATGCTGTTTCGGAAGCATCCCACCATCGCTGATTCCAGATATTGGTAATCTTATCATCTGTAGTGCCGCTCGTTTCCACGAGAGTTATTTCGCCATCCCTGATACCTTGGTCCAGATCACAATCATATGGCAACATACCATATGGGAAGTTTTCGCGGATATCTTTCTTGGTCAGCGCCGGCAGCGCAGCAAAACGTGAGTCTATATCATAATTGCGGCCTGGATCTAAACGCTTCCATGTACGGTACACGGCTACTTTTTCTAGCCCGATATCCAGCGTTCTTTTCGAAATATCATAATACTCGGGACTGTATTTCCAGTTGGGAGTAGTCGATGGTGATACGTTTTTTATGCCACCACCCCTGTTTTGTTCGTTTAATATTAGTCTACATGTCTTAATCTGATGATGTCAAAATCACTTAAGAATGATGAATGGAATATAGTCCTTATTCTATACAACCTATTTTGTTTATGATACCCTGAAACCACCAAGGCTCTGGCGGTGCTCCAATAAAAGTAATAGTAGATAATACAGACCTTAAAATCCAGAGGCTACGATTAAGTAGCTATCCTACTAACGCCTATATTGTTATCTGCCCACAGACCGGCAAAAGTGCTTTAATCGACGCACCTGCCGGGGCGCGAACGATTGTCAGGAACCTGAGAGGAACTCAGTTGGAGTTAATACTTTTAACCCATAATCATATTTATCATACTCAGGGACTACGAGCTATCCGGAAAAGGCTGACGGCGAAATTGGCAATTCATGAAAGCGATAATCAGAATTGGTTGCCATTTCGTCCGGACGTGATCTTGAATGGTAAAGATATTCTGACTATCGGTAAAGTCAAAATTGAGGCTATATATACTCCTGGTCATACGCCCGGCAGTATGTGCTTCAGAATAGGGAAATATCTGATGGTCGGAGATACCTTACTTCCTGATGGACCCGGGAAGACGACAGATCCAGAAGCCTTTCAATTGATAATCGAGTCTATCACTGAGAAGATCTTTATCTTACCGGATGACATTAAGATATATCCCGGGCATGGTAGGCCAACAAATCTTAAAAAGGCGAAGAAGGAATACAATATTTTCGCTTCCCACCAGCACTCTCCTGGTCTCTGCGGGGACGTGCGGTGGGTGACATCGTGATTTGTGATTTGCTTCTTGTGTGTTGAACTGTTGTCTTCTGACAAATAACAGAGCGTATTAAAGTAGAAAGTTATCCAACAATCTAGTGTTTTGTGTCGTTAAATAGTTATCACGTGGCAACTTGACTCACCCAAACTCCTCCCATGTCCATGGTATTGACATGTACGTAAATGAGAACTAAACTCAGGATATAGCATGTGAAACGGCATTAAAATAATTTGGTTTGGGGAATGAGGTGATGAAAGAAGGGCACCATAACCGCTTAAGTAATATGGCGATGACTGGTGCCCTTTTGATTTATGAAGTAAATAATCAATAAAGGAGGTTTAGCAAATGAAACAATTCACTCATGCCTGGTTAGCCTTTATGGCGATAAAGAGATTGGAGGACGCTGTACTTTCTCCTGATGACCACGAGTATGCCGATAGCCTCATAAAGTGGTTCAAAAGCAACAAAGATGGTGTCATACGGGGGGCTTGGTATCCTGATTCGCTGATAAAGGATAATAGTAATAGCCATGTCCTTAAATTTGCGCCCTCTAATGAGCCTGCGAAGGAGCTCAAGCAGCTTCCAGAGGGATACCTGAGCTATAAGTATAGTGAAAACTCTCCGGTAAGGAATAAGGGCTTCAAGCAGGTTGATGAAAAGGATAACCTGCCCGACCGTTGTGAATCTTTCACAGAGTCCGTCGTTGACCATCTCAAAGTGCAGAAGAGCGAGGAGAAAGGATCAGCAGTATCGCCCACGAATAACCAGGTGGCGCTATGGCTTTTCATGTTAAGTCACTACGTGGCCGATGCACACGTGCCTTTCCATTGTGACGGCAGAAAGTTTTCTGAAGAAGCGAACATACACGGGGAAATGGAAGGAGAATGGGATAAAGAGATCGGGAAATACTATGAAATTGATGAGAGTGATAAGAAGAACGAACGATTCTTCTATGACCCAGGCGGGTACCCGTTAAGGGATCCAAGCAAAGACCAAGAATATACGTCATCATATCTAAAAAAGGTTGAGGATGAACTGTCCAAAAGGAAATTTTCGGAGCTATTTGGAACCGGAAACAATAACGTACGGGATTTCATGAACGCTATCTGCCAACGTTCTTATCTTCTTTCCTATTATTTTCTGCCCGAGCAGTATACCCCTGACAATGTCAAGCCTCCTAAAGATTGGAAAACTTTAGGAGGGTTATTATCCTTTGAGGACCTCAGTGTTGCTGTTCTGGCTGACGCCATTGATTCCATTGCCCGTATCTGGTTCAGGGCTTGGCGAAGGTATGCGAAATGGGAAAAAGGGCAAGGATAAAAATGCCTCTATTTTGACACCTCATAACCCCTGATCAGGGTGTCACAGGTCCGAATCCTGTACGACTCACTCTCTGTTTCCCCGGTCAATAAAGTTATACCAAACCCTGGTCAGACTGACCAGTCCTGTTTCCAGGACATTGACTAAGGTGTTACAATGTTCTTAATGAAAGGCTATACATTGAGAGAGGCTGCCCAGGCTTTAGGGGTCTCCATAGTTACCATCCGCCGGTATATCAAGTCGGGCAAGATCAAGGCCAGGCTAGTCCCTTCCAAGTTCGGAGATTCATATATTATCGACGACCTACCCACTATCACTAAACCCTCATCAGATGACACCCAGACAGTCCAACCTCTTATCAATAGAATAGAGCAGTTATCTCAGGAGGTTGGTTATTGGAAAGCTAAAGCAGAAATGCTTCAGGAACGATTATTGCTTCTGGAAGCCCCTAAGCAGACCCATAAGCAAAAATGGTGGCAAAGACTGTTCAGGCCTTGGCACTGAATAGGCAAGGTACTCTAATCACTAGCTTGAAATGATAAAGGTTTAACGTCCCTTATCGGGCTCCTCACGTGCGTCCTGGCGGGAATTTCAGGGCCACCATACCCCCAAAATTAAGCCCACTATAAATTAGATATCATGTACCCACAATACTGAGCAAGCAATTGCCAAGATTTTTCGGTCGTGCCCTCGGCTATACAACAGCCAGCTAGCGTTGCACAATCACTCATCTGGTGACTCGCGGCACTATTTAGAACTCTTCGTAAAGAATGAGAGTTATAATCTCCGTGGATGAAGTATGAGTTCTTATTATTACCAAGATGTAGTCAATTTGTGTACACATTTTAACTAAATCACTTTAGGTGTATGGTGCTAATCGAAAACGTCATCGCAACGCAACTTGATATTTGATATTGCTTAAGCCTATAATGACGGCCAGTTTGATGTTTAGCGTGTAATCAACAAGGAGAGACCAATGCACTCTATTTACATTAAAGATCTCAAAAAAAACTATGGTGATCAAAAAGTGCTCGATGGCGTAGACCTGGTCATAGAGGAAGGGGAATTCTATGCCCTCATGGGGCCTAATGGTTCTGGCAAAAGTACACTATCTTCGATAATGGCTTCAGTCACTAAATTTGATAGCGGAATACTAGAAATCCATGGGAAAAAGCCTGAGCAGGTTCGGGCGATGATTTCTTATATCCCACAGGAAAATTTTTCGGTACCTCAACTCTCAGGGAGAGAAAACCTCGTTTATTTCGCCAGCATCCTGGGAATTGGCGGACGGGATGCTCAGGTGTTGATCAATCAAATGCTCGAGAAGGTAGGGCTCACAAAGGACGCCGACAAGCAGTTTTCTCATTATTCTGGCGGTATGAAGAAACGGCTTGAGTTGGCTACTGCGCTATTCCCGGGCGTGCGTGTTCTTATCCTGGACGAGCCGACAACAGGACTAGACCCGGCCGCTCGGCGAGATTTCTTTACTCTGCTCAGAAATATCAAACGTGATCAGACAAGCATCTTCCTTATTACCCACCTTGGGAGTGACGCCGAAGCAGCCTCAAGGGTTGGACTCATACATAAGGGCAAAATAATTGC
>JBEKTM010000099.1:0-5577 GCA_049516035.1 Dehalococcoidia bacterium | reverse complement strand
TTGTGATAATTTTGTGAGTTTTCAACTGACCCTTGTGATACTCTTGTGACACCGCTGCCGTAGGATTGGTATGTGCCAAAAATCCACAAATGCAACGAAAGCCACAATATGAGACATTTGCCCCAAATGAACATTTGGATAAGCTATCAGAGCAAATTCGAACCCCCCAAGTACCAAGATAAGAGTTCTGCGCGCCGATGAATAGACCAAGTAGTTTACAGCGGTTCGCAGCTTTAATAAGGCTATGCAGAAACGGATCAAAATAAAGGACATTGCCAGCTACTGTATGGTAAGCAAGACCACGGTACGGAGATGGATTGAAGGCGGGAAACTGCAGGCAATCAGGCTACCCAGTGGTCATTATCGAATCAGCCGAGTGGATTACAGGCACTTCCTTGAGAGTTGTGAGATTCCGCCCAGGGAAGGCACCTTTGAGTCCAAATCTTTAAGAAAGGAGGAAACTTAATATGGCAGTACAGACTTCGATGGCGTCATCGGGATTAGCTGAGGTCCTGGACCGGATACTGGATAAGGGCCTCGTCCTCGATGCCTGGGTGAGGGTTTCTCTACTTGGACTGGAAATCCTGACCATTGAAGCCAGGGTAGTCCTGGCAGGGGTTGAGACATACCTGAAGTATGCTGAAGCTATTGGCCTTACGGCTGCGGCAGCCTAAGAATCGAGGGGACGATATTGCCAAGGTACCCTTGGTTAGCAAGCGCACCTTGCCAACGTCTTTCCCCTGACTTACTAAGGATGAAATTATGGAACCGGTTTTAGATCTTATCACCTCCTACGAAAGCAGAATTGCCTCAGTGGAAGAACTGATGACAACGGTATATCAGGCTACGGTGACTTCCGACGGTAATTTCGACATTCTGGACGAAGAGAGGGAAAGACTGAAAGCCGGATTACAAAAAACGCTAGCCAAGAACTGCTCTTTACGAAGGAAGGATTTTAACCACCTGGTGGAAGCCGTACTTTCTGATTCCAATAAAACAAGGGGAGCCATAGAAGAAGAGCGAAGCCGGGTTAGAGAAAAGGTTAAGGAATACCTGAATGACCAAAAACAACTGGCAAATAACCTGCGACAGCAGTTAGTCGAATTAGCCCAGGAAAAGACGGACAAGAATGGTCTTGATACGGTAATGGGCAATATCAGGGCTATGTATGAAGATAAAGGGCAGCAGCTCTTGGCCATGCTCCGCGACTTCCAGCTACATTTAGAGGCTTTCAGGAGGGAACATGAGGAAATCAACCGCAAACTGCAAAGGCTTGCGGACAGGGGGGAATCCTTGAGCCTGGAAGACCTGAGACAATTGGAAGCCACCAAGGCTTGCCAGGATAGAAAAGCTAACCGAGAGCTGCGACGCGAAGAAGTGGACCGGCTGTTGGCTCGCTTCGGGCAGCAGCGTCAAGAAAGCCGCCGCCATTAGCGGCAATAACAAATTCATTTATGAAAGGGGGATTGAGATGGGGATTGCTGTTGAGATGAAAGAACTTACCCGTAATATCGCCTCTTCCCATCAAGACAGGATGAAAAGGATCGGTGAAATAAAGGAAGAGATAAAAGGGGCCAGGGTAGAAGCCCAAGACCTGATTCATAGCTTTGAAGACTCTCGCAAGGAGACAAGCCGACAGCTAAGAAAGGATTTGGCCGGGGATAAAACAAGCAGGACATCTAAAGTCAAAGGCATACTTAGAGAGGCTCAGAATATTCTTAAAAATTTCGAAACCTCTCAAAAAGAGGCTAGCGCCCGGCTAAGAAAAGATTTATCCAGGAGCGCCGCGGTAAGACAGTCTGAAGTAAAAAAGACGTTGGAAGGTGCCCAGAATTTGATAAGAGGATTTGGCACATCCCGGCAGAACGTAAGTTATGAACTAAGGAAAGACCTGGGCCAAAGCAGGGCAAAGGTCAAGTCTGAGGTAGGGGAACTGCGAGGGAATGCCCAGAGTATAATAAAAGACTTCCAAACATCCCGTAGAGAAGCAGGTGGTCAGCTTAGAGAAGGCCTGGCTCAAGGCAGGGCTACTATGGAATCAGACGTCAAGCAGATGCTAAGCGATTTTAATAGAGCTCGGGGAGATATAAGAGCCGACCTGAAGGAAGCGAGAGAAACGTGGCAGGGGTTAGCTCCCCATATGCCAGCCAAAAGGGGCGGGGCAAAGACTCCGACAAAAACGGAAGCCCCGAGGGTCAAAGGAGAAATTCATGAAATTGAGACAAAGATGCTGACGGCAATCAGCGAGCACCCCGAAGGTATGACCCTGGCAGGGATAGCTGACAGCCTCGGCGTTGCTTCTGTCGTGCTGGGGCGAGTGTCAAAGAGCCTTATAGAAAAGGGGGAAATCCGTAAAGAGGAGAAACTTTACTTCCCCGCAGCCGGCGAAAGCAAGTCGAAGCAGGGAACCCACTTCAGGCCTCCTCTTAGGTAGCTGAAGAGGAATTCCTGACAATGAGGAATATTATGCAGAGCGAAGCTCTAAGAAACATCAGAACAATGCGCCAGGTTAAAACCAGCCTGGACCTGGCCAAAAACCAGAGAGTTAAAACAACCAACTCTTTGTCCAGGACAGAGGAGGAAGCAGCGTACTTACTATCTTTGAGCGATCCTCAAGTGGGACAGATTCTGGCTAAAGAGAGGAAACGTTCTGCTGCTATGGAAGCATCGGTAGATAAATCGCGCCAGCGGTTGCTCAGGGCAAGGGAAAAGCTGGCGGCGACCATTAACAAAAACCGCGCGCTTACCGAGCTGAGGCACGAGCTGCAACAGTCACGTTTGGAGGGAAAGGAACCCATACCGGAAAAGGCACCGACACAGACAGAGGTAAAGGCGAAGCCAAAACTGCCAACTCGAAAGCCAAAACTGCGCCGGGTAGAGCTCAAATATTAAATAATAGTACTCGTTCAGTGACCACTGAATGAGACCATGTAGACAGATGGTGCCGGTAAACTGAAAAATCAGGCAGGTAAGATTATGTATGGAGAGCCAGTAACAGCACTCAGTGCTCAACCGAGTGCCGACTTTGTGGAGACGCCTTATATAAAGAACCTGACCAACCGGGCACTTGATTATATCAAGGCGGGTTTTCCCGTCCATTTCAGCGGACCGGCCGGAGTGGGTAAAACTACTCTGGCCCTTCACGTAGCCGCGCGGCTAGGGCGCCCGGCCGTGCTGGTCTGCGGAGACCACGAATTTGGAAGTTCCGACCTGATTGGTGGACTTTCTGGCTATCATAAGAAATATCTGAGGGATAACTACATCCACTCGGTGCTCAAGACTGACGAGAGTATGACCTCGCAATGGGTAGATAGCCGGCTCACCACTGCCTGTCAATACGGGCTCACTCTCATCTATGATGAGTTCACGCGGTCGCGGCCGGAAGCAAATAATGTTCTACTTTCTGTATTGGAAGAAAAAATTCTTCCCCTGCCTACTACCAGGGGTAGTGAGAATTACTTGAAAGTGCACCCCGACTTTACCGCTATCTTCACGTCTAACCCCGAAGAATATGCCGGGGTCTTCAAGAGCCCGGATGCCCTGCGCGACCGGATGGTGACCATAGAACTGGGCAACTTCGACGAAGAAACCGAAGTCGCCATCACCCAGGCCAAGGCTAAACTTTCCCTGGAGGATTGCCAGCGCATCGTCAGTCTGGTGAGGAAGGTGAGGGAGGCTAAGTCGGAGAACAGGCTAACCCCGACGGTTCGAGGCTGCATCATCATCGGCAGAATACTGAATCTGAGAGGTGGGGCTATGAACAATGGCTTCAGGCAAATCTGTCTTGATATTTTAATGCCCGAGGTTTCTACAGAGGACAGGGAAAAGGTCAGCCAGGTAATAGATGAGGCTCTGTCTGCCTCTTTCCAAACGGAGGCGAACTGTGTCCAAAAAAGAAAAAAACGATAAGGTTAACGTTGATTTTGGCATGGGCCAGATAAGCTTCGGTGGTCTGTTCAAGGGGCTGGGTAATCTCATTGACCTAGCCTCCAAGTTGAGTGAAGAGGGCTACGAAAAAAGGGGCGATATAAGGGGCTTGCCCAATGGAGCTAAGGGGGTCTATGGCTTCAGCATCAAAACCCTGGCGGGTAAGCCGGTGATTGAGAGCTTTGGCAACATCAGGGAAACGGCCAGGGGGCCGGTGGTGGAAGAGGTCCGGGAACCAATGGTAGACGTCTTCGATGAAAAAGACCATATTTTAGTCATTGCCGAATTGCCCGGCGTGTCGGAGAGCGAAATTAAAATTGAGGTAGCCGGGGACATCCTTAATTTGGCTGCCTCTGATAGAAACAGGAAATACGCCAGGGAAGTTCTCCTCCCCGGCAAGGTAAAACCGGACTCGGTAAAGACTGCCTATAAGAATGGGATTTTAGAAATTACTCTGGAAAAGGAAAAATAATCAGAGGAGACAGCTCTTTTGAGCGTTGATACTGCGGTGCTAGCTCTTCGCGTGGCTGAGGCGAAACCTCGTGATGTGGGCCGGGGTATTGCCCGAATTGACCCCCATGACTTGGAAAAATTAGGCGCCGAAGTGGGTGATGTTATTCAGGTAGAGGGTAAGCGAAAGACAGCCGCCAAGGTCATGCCAGCCTATACCGAAGACCGGGGAAAGTCACTCATCCAGATGGACGGGCTTTTACGAGGTAATGCCCAGGTCTCTCTGGATGAAAAGGTTACGCTGCAAAAGACCAGCTTTTTACCAGCCGATAGGATAGTATTAAACCCCCTGACTCTGGTGAGGTCAATCAGCCAGGAGAGAGATACCAGGTATATTGGCACTTTGTTAGATGGGCTGCCACTAGTAGAGGGAGACACTATTAGAGCCAACCTCTTCGGCACTCGCAGCCAGGATTTCACGGTTATCAGCTCTGTCCCTAGAGGTGTGGTACTGGTCCACGCCAGAACCAAGATTGAGGTTAAAGAGAAGGCGGAAGCAAGGGCCAAGGACTCCAAAATATCCTATGAAGATATCGGCGGCCTGGGGAAAGAATTACACCGGGTCAGAGAGATGGTTGAACTACCTCTCAAGTATCCTCAAATCTTTGAGCGGTTGGGGATAGACCCTCCTAAGGGGGTATTACTTCACGGCCCTCCGGGATGCGGTAAAACATTGATTGCCCGTGCTGTGGCCAATGAGACAGCTGCCTATTTTACCCACATCACCGGCCCGGAGATAATGGGCAAGTTCTATGGGGAGAGCGAAGGACGACTCAGGTCGGTCTTTGAAGAGGCTAAGACAAATGCGCCCGCCATTCTCTTTATCGATGAAATCGATGCTATCGCTCCCAAGAGAGAAGAGATGGGGGGCGAGAAGCAGGTGGAAAGAAGGGTGGTGGCCCAGCTGCTGGCTCTCATGGACGGGCTGGAGTCACGGGGTGAGGTAATTGTCATCGGAGCCACCAACATCCCTAACTCTCTTGACCCGGCGCTGCGGCGCCCCGGCAGGTTCGACCGCGAGATTTCTATTAGTATCCCCGACCATAAAGGGCGTCTGGAGATTCTTCAAATTCATACCCGGGGCATGCCCCTGGCCCAGGATGTGGAACTGGAGAGGCTATCCCAGATTACCCATGGCTT
>JBEKTM010000098.1:0-5836 GCA_049516035.1 Dehalococcoidia bacterium | reverse complement strand
GGCAGTGAAGAATCGCTAACCTGGCTTGTTCGAGAGCTCTCTCCCACGGTGACGGTTAGCATAATGTCTCAATACAAGCCGATGCACCGGGCATTGCAAATACCGCTGCTTTCCCGGAAAATCACCGTTGATGAGCATGAAACGGTCCTCCAGCTGCTAACTGACCTGGGAATAGAAAACGGCTGGGTGCAGGAAATGGGAGCAGCAGAAGAATATCTCCCTGATTTTGAACGAGAAGGTCACCCTTTCTCTCCGACGAATTCCTAAGACTCCATATCAATTAAGCCTACTACAAATTAGGTATGGTGTCCCCAGAATACTTGGGTAAGCGGAGCATTAGTCGACACAATCTGACTTCTGTGCAGTCGGCCTACTGCTAACACGTAATCCAACACAGCGGAGAGAAATAACAGGGCACTCATATGGAAACAACAAAAACCCGCTGTTGCCAATAATCACTTTAAGAGGGCACGCAAGTTTCTTGGTAGCACGTCCAGGTAATCCAGCATATAGCCACGATTGAGTTTGTGAGCTGTCTCAGGTGGGATGCGATCAAGTGGTACTCCACTCAGGATTAACTCGGTCTCGGCTTCATTGAAATCTTCTCCTTCTTCCACCCATTTGATAAAACGCTTGTTTACCGGGCAGACAAGCTGGCACTTCATGCAGCCTACAAGGCTATTGTGCCAGGCTGGGTCTATCCATTCAGGAAACTCTTCTCTCCATTCATTAAGGAAGGTAAGGCACCTCTCCGCATGAATCAAAAAGCGGTCCGGGACAATCGCTCTGGTAGGACATTCGTTAAGACATGCCTTGCACTTATCACATTCTTTCATTACCCGCGGTTCCGACCACTCATCTCTATCAGTCGGCATGTCTGAAAGGAAGACTTTGAGTCGAACAAAGCTTCCCAGACCTTCTACATAGGCGATGTTGTTCTTCCCATACCTTGCTATTCTGCTGCATACTGCCAATAACTTCAGCGGCAACGCAGCAAGGTAAAGCTGGTAGCCGTTGGAATCAAGAATGTTTTGGAGCATGTTCTTAATCTGGTTATCTGTGTCACGATAGTAAGTAGGAGGGATTATGACCGAATAGGTCTGTCCATTGAAGTGGAAGGTAACTTTGCGCTGAGGTTGTGGGGCTACAGTTATTATGATTGAACAAGCCCTCGGAAAATTAGTGGTAACATCGAATTTAAAAGAGGACAGGTATTTCTCATACAATCCCGCGTCTATTTTTTTCTGGCTGATGTCCTCTTCTATCTCATGTTTGAGTTGAGCGACATGCTCGATGGACAACATTGTGCCGCGATAACCTCTTTCCTCCAGCTTGGAGCAGATGAGTCCGGCTGTTTCATTGGGAACCATCGGTTAACCTCTTGTACTAAGCGACACCGAATTATATCCCTTGTCGCCCAGTATTTGAAGTATTGATAACTCATAATTGTCGCACTGAACTTGCCAGCTTGGTCAGACTGGCGTATATCAGCTATAATTGGGCTATGCTCGGAAGACGGAGAAAGTTGGTATGACAAAAGTGACACTGGTAAGCACTAAGGATCGAGGTAAAGGCGTTAGGCAAGCAATAGACCTTCTCGAGTTAAAATCCTTTCGGGGCAAAAGTGTGGTGCTGAAACCCAATTTCAACACGGCTGATCCAGCACCAGGTTCTACGCATAACGACACACTGCAGTCTTTGATTCTAGCGCTTCAGCAGATGGGAGCAAAGCAAATCACCCTGGCTGAGCGAAGTGGACCCGGGGATAGCACCCGGAAAGTTATGGAAAAGAAAGGGATTCTCAAGCTAGCTCAAGAACTAGGTTTCAGCATCGTCAATCTAGAAGAAGTGGGTTCCGAAGGCTGGAGCAAGATAGAGCCTGAAGGGAGCCATTGGAGGCAAGGTTTTCATTTTCCGCGAATTTATCTTGAGGCGGAATCAATTGTCCAGACCTGCTGCCTCAAAACACACGCTTACGGCGGGCATTTCACACTCTCTTTGAAGAACTCGGTAGGGCTTGTCCCCTTGAGAGGCTATCCCTATATGGCGGAACTTCACTCATCACCGTACCAGCGGCAAATGATTGCCGAGATTAATATCGCTTATTCGCCCGATTTAATAGTTTTGGATGGGGTGAGAGCTTTTGTTGACGGTGGACCCGACCGTGGCACTGAAGTAGAAGCCGGGGTGATGCTGGCTGGCACAGATCGAGTAGCCATGGATGTGGTGGGGGTAGCGATTCTCCGTTTGTTAGGGACGACACCAGAAGTTAGCCGCGGGTCTATCTTTGAACAAGAGCAGATTGCGCGAGCCGCTGAACTGGGAGTGGGTGTATCCTCAGCCAAGCAAATTCAGCTTGTCACCGGAGATGCTACGAGCGAGACTTTCGCCGTGAAAGTCAGGGATATCTTGGCTCATAACTAGGTAATCCTGTGCTAGCGAATATTGCTGCTCTCCGTGGCAATTGGGCAATTTTGTGTCGTCAATTTTGTCGGGCTCCATGATATAATCAACCGCAAACTTGAAAAACACCGTGGATCCCAAGTTACTGGCAGCATACTTCGTTATAGGTGGACTTGTAGTCTCAGTGGTAACCTATTTTGGAAGTCAAGGCAAAAGTCAGCTGGCTGTTTTCATTGCTTTCTTGCCCAGTACTACCCTGATAACTCTGTGCACCATATATCTTGCTGGCGGAACAGGAGCAGCTGTTTCTTATGCCAAGAATATGCTAATACTATTGCCTGCCTGGGTGCTTTATGTTGTGGGCGTGCTTCTTCTTCTGCCTCGTTTGGGCTTGGTGATCTCCCTTCTGATAAGCGTTGCAGTTTATTTGGCAGCAGCGCTTATCACCATGAAACTAGCATAGCCAGCTACTTGCTGGGTCGACTTCCAGGGACACCATACCAATCAGGCCTACTACAAATTAGGTATTGTGTTCCCAGAATACCACAGGTATCACATAAATCTTCCCGTACGAGGAGAAAATAGATATGGGATTTGCGAAGTTCTTTATACAAGGTAGCTAGGATAATGGGTAATGTGAACGCTGCCCAGAAGGGGAAGGTGGGTAAGAGGATAGCCATGCGTACCGCTGGCAAAGCTACTGGACGCACTCTGCGAAAACTAATAAAGTAGGTGGGAGTTTTTAAGCGGCGTATCTTTTATAAAAACGCCTTTCTCCAATTATCTATATATGTCCGCCTGAAAACGGTCATCTCATCATCAGTAAGATAATGACCAATTATTATTCTGTAAGTGTGAAGAATAATACTATACACAACAAATCCTAACAAATCATGAATGTCATCCAGCCTGCGAATCGCCAGAAGACCAACTAGTCCATTCCCAAGGGAGAATGTATAGTCTCGTGGTGATGCCGCGTGGATACCTCTGGAAGATTTTTCATAGAACCAAGCATATTCAGCGAAACGGCCTACTTCCTTGGCCATTTTCCGTAAGCGCCCCCCAAGAAGAGGCTGATACCAATCCGCTTCACGTTTATTCTTACGATAGTATTTTTGAAAACGGCTATTAACTTCTACGAAATCGCTTTGTCTTAGTCCTCCTTCAACGTATTCCAATTCTTCTTGCGCCATTTTCCTCACACTTGCATCGTTAAAAGCGAGATATTTAGCCATATCCTGTAAATCTTTTTCAAATTCGCTCTGTTCAGCCGTCCCTTTTAACATTCGCAATGCCCAGATACGCCTGTTGCGTAAATCGGACACATAGTAGAATGTCGCTCTTTCAAGGGTCTTTTCTTTCAGCATCCACTCTATGAATATAGAGGCTTCAAAGGCAGAACGTGCTTGCATAGAAGCAGGATGTACCAATCCGCTTGATACCAATTCTGTTACCGCGTCTATCATGGTTACAATATGGTTGAATAAAACACAAACTACTATATAATCGTCAAGTCCCTTTTTGCTTGCACTATATGCTCGTTCAATCAACTGAGCTCCGTAATCAACCATCTCAACTAACGCATCTTTTTGCTTTGAAAAATGCTTCTCAAAGTCGTCCTTACATTTTTCTCTATCAAGTAGCATCATAAGAACCTCTACTACTCCACCGGCCATCCCACGAATTCCAGGGACACCATACCGATTAGGCCTACTACAAATGAGGTATTATGTCCCCAGAATACTGTCATTCGGGTTTTTCTGGCTGCACCCTGGCTTGGGTCCTCACTGGCAGGCCCCAGATGTGGATGAAACCGGGCGAGGCACTCTGGTCGAAGGCATCGCCCTTGTCGTAAGTAGCCAGGCTGTAATCGTAAAGGGAGTAGGGCGACTTTCTGCCCACTATCTGGCAGTTACCTTTGAAGAGCTTTACCCTTATGGTACCGGTGACGTACCTCTGCGTGCTTGCCACATAGGCGGCTAAGTCCTGGCGCATACCTGTGAACCATAGCCCATTGTAGATGAGGTCAGCATACTCAGTGGCGACCCTGGCCTTGAAACGGAGCTGCCCCTTGGCCAGCACCAGGTCCTCCAGGGCCTGGTGAGCTTTCAGCAAGACTACGGCAGCCGGCGCCTCATAAATCTCCCTTGATTTTATGCCCACCAGCCTATTTTCCACGTGGTCAATCCGACCTACACCATGCTTGCCTGCCAGGCTGTGAACCTTCTGGACCAGGGCCACAGGGTCTAACTTTCGGCCATCGAGGCTTACCGGTATCCCCTTATTAAAGCCAATCTCCAGATAAGCAGGCCGGGCCGGTGTTTTTTCCGGCGGCTTTGTCCACAGGAAGACATCCTCAGGTGGTTCGTTCCCGGTGTCTTCAAGAACGCCACATTCAATGCTCCTGCCCCACAGATTCTCGTCAATGGAATAGGGGCTGGCCTTGGTGATAGGAATAGGAATCTTGTGAGCCTGGGCATATTCAATTGTTTGCTCCCGGGTCATCTTCCATTCCCGAGCCGGGGCTATTACCTTAAGTTCGGGAGCGAGAGCGGCTACGCCGACATCAATTCTCACCTGGTCATTGCCCTTGCCGGTGCAGCCGTGGGCGACCACTCTCGCCTTTTCCTTCTTAGCTGCTTCCACCAGGAGTCGGGCGATGAGAGGACGCCCCAGAGCTGTGGCCAAGGGATACTGCCCCTCATAGACGGCATCGGCTTGAAGAGCGGGAAAAACGTACGACTTAATAAAGACCTCTTTGGCGTCGACGACCAGTGCCTTTATGGCTCCGACTTTGAGTGCCTTTTGTCTAATAGCCTCAAGATCGAGGACATTGCCGATATCCACGGTGAGAGTGATGACCTTCAAATTATATTTTTCCTCAAGCCATTTTATGGCTACGGATGTATCCAGGCCGCCGCTGTAAGCTAATACTACTTTGTCTGCCATTTCATAACCTCCTTCGAAGAAATCCCAAATCCTAATATCTAAATCCTAAACAAATTCAAATGTCCTAAATTCGAAACCTTCGAGATTGCTTCGTCGCGAAAGGGCTCCTAGCAAGGACATTGTTCCAAGTCTTCGTGTTTTGGTCATTGGGATTTTGGTATTGTTTAGCATTTCGTATTTAGTGTGTAGGATTTTGTATTTCTCCTAATACATCCTCTAAAATGCTTACCGCCTTGTCTACCTCCTTTTCGGTGATGATAAGAGGAGGCATAAAGCGCAGGGCATTGGGCTTCACTTTATTGACCAGTAAGCCTCTATCAATGCAAGCCAGTACCAACTTCTCGGCAATTTCCTTATTAAATTCCAGAGCTATCAGGAGTCCCCGACCCCTCACCTCAGTGATGAAATCAAACTGCTGCTTCAGGCTTTCCAGCCTGGTCAGGAAATAACTTCCGACTCGTTTAACCTGTGCCGGTATGTCGTG
>JBEKTM010000097.1:0-6135 GCA_049516035.1 Dehalococcoidia bacterium | reverse complement strand
AAGCAGCTTGCCAGCTTGCCGATAGCTTTGCAGAGGCATTTATTGAGAGTAGCTGTGACCAAGCTGGTTGGGGATATTCGAGACATCGAAGCCAGTCACATTGAAGCAGCCAGGAGCCTGCTAGATAAACCGGCTAGCAAAAGAATTTCTCTGCCCCACGGACTTATCTGCCAGGGAGGATATGATGAGCTCGTCATTGCGAGCACAACCAAGCAATCTCAGCTTCCGCCCTGTCCTTTCCCTCCGCTGCCCGGCGAATTTCCTCTTAAAGTGCCTGGTCAGACAGTTTCCCCGGGATGGAAAGTGATAGCCAGCGTAGTGCGAGAGCGAGCGTCTTCTCCGTCATCGCGAGGCGCCCTGAACACAAGCAAGAGGACTTTTCAAAACAATCTCGTCGCCCACTTCGATTTAGGGAAAACAGGAATGAAACTCTTCGTCCGTCAGCGTCAGCCCGGAGTCTTCGTCCGTCAGCGTCAGCCCGGAGACAGATTTCAGCCCCTGGGCATGAGCATGCCTAAGAAACTCTATGAGTTTATGGTTGACGCCAAGATACCTCGTTCCTGGCGAGACCGTATCCCAATCGTCTGTTCCCCTCAGCAAATCATCTGGGTCGTAGGCTGGCGCATTGATGATAGAGTCAAGACCACTAAAGCTAGCCAAGAAATACTTCGTCTGGAGTTTATCAAGTCAGAGTGAAAGCAGTAGACAGGGAATTACTTTTACGCCGTCTTACCGTCGAAGAAGCCCTATACCGGCTTGATCAATATCTCTACGATGCCTTTATGGCCGGACTGTCCTCCGTGCGCATTGTTCATGGCAAAGGGACAGGAAAATTACGCCATGCCGTACACGAGTCACTAGCCAAGCATCCTCTGGTTAAATCCTATCGCCTTGGTGATTATGGCGAAGGAGACTATGGCGTCACCATAGTGGAGCTGACAAATCGCTAGAGCTTGCCTCCCGTGTCATTGCGAGCGAAGCGTGGCAATCCTCATTGCTCCACCGAGATTGCTTCGGCTGGCTTTGCCAGCCTCGCAATGACGAAAAAAGTGTGACCAATCATATGAACGAGTGTAAGCCATTGCTTACCCGTGGCCGGAAATTTTATAATGCTTCTTGATTTCTGGGAACTTGGGCATGGAAACGATTAGAGAGACACTAAGGCAAGAGCAAGTTCTGGCTGAACAAGAGGAATTATCAACCGGGATTAAGGAAGCGCGTGGCGAAATAGAATTCTTACGCCGTCGGCTTGACCGGCTGGCGAAGTTACAGTCACTCCTCAAAGGAAAGTACCACAGTAGATTAAAAAGCCTTTCTACCCAGCTTAGTGACATAGATTTACAACAGTGGGAGCTTAAAAGTCTGACAAGGCAACTGAAAGGAAATAAAGGAAAGCAATCCATTATTAAGGAACAGATAGCCAGCCTGGAGAGGCGCAAGAAAACCCTTATCGGAGTAGCCAGACAAATTGCCGGATATAAAAGAGCCAGTAATGCCCATGTTGCAGCAATAGAAGAGGAACAAGAAATCCTTTCTCAGCGGATTCATGACTTGGAGCAGACGCTAGAGCTTGCAGAACAAGCTGAGTTAGATAAAAAAGAGCTGGAGATTGTCGTCCAGCGAATTCATGCCAAAAAAGGATGGCTGGAAGAGCATGCTCTGGATCTCAGCAAAAGGACCATAGATCTGCTCTTCGACTTCTACATACCCCCCAAGAGCAATAGACGATTCAAGCTATAAGCTATCTATCGTCGGCCTGCCACAGAGGCTCGGTCAGATTCCAAGCGTAGTTTCTTGAGGCGCAGCGGTTCGCAGCTTATCAGTTCAGCTTGTCCGCAGGGTGGGTTGGATAACCCCCGGCAAGAGACATGGCAGTTAGCGGTGCAATCCAGAACAGGCTTGAATCTGCCATCGGCTTGCTTTCGGGCAAAGGGCAGTGGTAATCCCTCGCAGTGCGGGATGCCCGGGGAATCACTCTCCCCGGCGGGAAGTTCCTGGCAGGTGGCATAGGTCATTCCCCTGGCTTCAACCAATTCCTTTACTTTACGGTGGAAGTCGAGCCTCAAGTCCCGGCGCAGGCGATAGCCTCCGCCTGACCAGTGTGCCTCGTAGATATATTCCTGCTCGAATTTCCTAGCTGCTAGTGGCGACTGGCTGTAGATAACTTTGTATATTCGCTGCCATATACTCGTGCCTTCGTGACCGCCTGATGGAGAGCGCTTCCTGGATAGCCGGCCAGTGCTGGCGGTGACATGTTTGGCTCCTACCGCGGCGAAGACATCCAGCAACCCCGCTATTTTTTCAAACCAGGAATCGCCGTAAAGGGCCTGGAACAAATGGACAAGAACAGGGTCGAGGCGAATGACAATGTCTATACCCATGTTAGATAGCTTACCGGCAGCAGCTACCCGGGCATCGAACGAAGGCGCCCCTGGTGACAAAAGCCCCAGCACCTCAGGAGTCCCTTCGATGGTTATAGCTATAAATTTAGGCTTGTATTCGATAAAGCCCGGCAATTCCAGAAGAAATGACGGGTCGCCTTTGGTAGTGATGAAAAAGGAGACGCCGTAGTCCATAAGAAGCCGTATCAGTCTCTTGACCTCTCTTTTCAATTCAGGTATGTCCTGACAGGGGTCGGAGATATTGGACAAGGAAATTGGCGGGCATAAAGTCAGATTTTTAAGGTCTTTCTCCACTAACTCAGGCAAGTTGTTATAAATCAGGGTATCCTCGGAGTAGTTGGAGTAAATAGCTTCCCTGGCATAACAGTAGATACAATTGTGAACACACTGGTTTAGACCCGCTGGCGTGACATTGATAATCCAGCAATGGAAGCACTTCCGTTCCGGATGAGAGTAGGGGAAATCATGGAAAGTCGAGCCTTTCTTGGCTATTAACTTTACTGACACAATCCTATTTTAGCAGTTTAGCCAATTTGTTAACTTGACTTCCCCCCACAATAAAGTGCGAAAAGGCAGAAACGGAGCAGTATAGCTCTCTAGCAAGCTGAGCTTCATCTTTTTGTCATTGTGAGGGGCGAAGCAACCTAATGCTCGGGGCAAGCTCCGTGAAGAGCCTCTGAATCCAAAATTCCAAAAATAGGTGTTAGGCCCTCTAATACCCTTTGGGTTTCATACTTTTTGGTGCTTCAGCCAAGCTGATATAGTATCTTCCTTTTGCTTTCTCCTAAGCCTTGACGCTCTATGTTTGATCTTGCTAAGTGTAACGGCATTAAGTTTATTCATATCTACCCATAATCCATCTTCTTCACTTCCTTGCCCGAACTGTTCACCAGATACCACAAAAATCTCTCCATTGCTCAGAATAAATTCGATCGCTCCCCAACCAGTAAGATCTTCTTTGGAATTTCTTTCCTTAACAAACAAGACCCCTAGCTCATTTACTCTTTCAATAAAATGTTTTTTTGTGGTATCCATGTTCAGCCTCCTCTTTCTAGGATTCCAAATTGTTCCCGCCTGTCATTGTGAACCAAAGCAGAGTTATATAATGCTTCTAACTCCTCATAGAGTTTAAATAGAAATTTACCTCTAGACGCTCTAAACGGTGTCTGGCTGATAAATTGGTTGAATAAATCCTTTTCCTTTGCAGTTGGTCCAACTATAAAAAATCGAGTAGGGAATCTTCTTGGTATTTTCAACAGCCTGTCCAATCCAGATTTTACCCTTGTCGTCTCCTCTACCTCAAAAGCATAGACTGGAAACAATCCATAATCATCTTCATCAAACCATAGAGTATCTATTTCCCTGATTTTTGCTAAGTTAGGGCCTCTGAAAATATCGGTACAGTCGGATACACTCACAAAATCACTTAAAGGTTTACCTTGGAATTTTCTAATAGTTTGGTCATGTGGAGGCACATAAGTCTCATATCCGTAAACTTTACCAAGCGTGGCTAACATTCCTTGAGCGATTCCGTGATCAATTTCTGGTTCTTCAGTAAAACCTTGGGCCTCAGGTCTTACCGAGACTTCTTCCACAACCTTATAAATACCACTCCTCTCAGGTGGCACTGGTTCAAAAATCTTATATTGCCTTACAACTCGCCTAATAGTATCCCGCCAAGTTGGATTGGTCTTAGTTTTGGGATGACCTTCTATGATTTTATTAATCTCCGATAAATGACCCTGCCCGCCTAACTCTAATAGGGCATCCCTAACAACAGCTTTCCAAGTTAACCTTTCCTTGTCCATTCTAATTAGCATACCAATTATTGCAAGATTGCTTCCTGAAGCTCTTTTTGAGTTTGGGAGCTTACTTTTTGGTTAGACATTGTAATCGCCTTTTGTTGAGCCCATCGCTTCAGCTAGCTGCTACATGACCGTGCTTTATCAATTCCGCTTGTTTTCATTTTAGCTCAAAAAACATTATTTTTAAACGCAAATCGCCGGGAATTCCACGAATTCCAGAGACACAATACCAATTAAGCTCACTACAAACCAGGTATTATGTCCGCAGAATTCTTCATTGAGTGCCCCCAGGCTCCAGGAGCTCGAAGCCGCTTTGCTTGTCCTGGACACGCACCACGCTCGCACCGAGGATTTCATAGAGGATGACTTCTCCGACAAGCCATGTGGTGACGCCATGGCGCAGGCATCCGGTCAGGGTCTGCCCTGCCCGACCCAGTGCAGCATGAATATGCAGAGCCGGTTTGCCATCTTCGCCGGGAGCGAGCACACCCACCCCCACCACTTCATGCACTCCCTCAATAGGCAGAAGCATGGGCTCTGGTGGCCTCTCGTCCGAACGCCGCGGACCGACAACAACGTCGCCACTTCCAATTCCACCCACCAAGATAGCCTGCCCTACAGACACCCGCTTCTTCTTGGCAAACCGCTCGATACATTCGGGCACAACATCCCCATCCTCCAGCCGTATCACGAAAACCCGGCCAATTCGTCCTTCACATGCTTTCATGCTAAACCTCCTTTGCGATTCCAAGCGAAATTCTAAACTCCAAGCACTAAAACCTAAACAAATCCCAATATCTAAATTCAAGGTTCAAAACCTTTTTGAGCATTTGGTTTTTGTTCATTTGATATTGTTGGGATTTAGCTGCTGAGATTGCAAGCACCTTTCAGGTGCTCGCAATGACATAGTCCCTTCTGTCGTTGCGAGGAGCGAAGCGACGAAGCAATCTCGGTGAGGATGAGGATGCGATGAGATTGCCACGCCCCGACAAGTCGGGGCTCGCAATGACAGGTGGAGGGCTCAGGGCTTTCACTCATGGATTCAGGCAGGCAAGTTCGGTTACCAGGAGTTCTAGAGCTAATTTATCGCTATATTTGCCGGTTTTGATGGCTAAGTCGGTTTCTAGAAGCTTATCGTAAGCCCGTTTTACGCCCTCAAAGTCATACAGTTTGGCCTGGCTAAGCGTTTTATCCAAGCTGTAGCTTGATTTCAACCCCAGCCTATCCTGAATTTGCGGGCGAGACAGCCCCTTTCCCAAATCCCCGGCTTGAGCTATTAAGCGGAATTGCCTGGTAATCATAGTGAGAATATAGGTTGGTGCCACACCATCATCATATAGCCGATGAAGTATCCTTTGGGCTAACTCGGTGTGACCTTCGGCCACGGCATCCACCAGAGCAAAGATGTTGGCTTCTTGGATACAACTTACCAGTTGTCTAACATCACTTTCGTTGATAGGGCGCTCCTGGCTATAAAGAAGCAGTTTCTGGATTTCGCCATTCAGCGCCCATAAGTCTCCGCCTATGAGTTCAGCGAGCAAATTCACGGCTTGAGGGGTGATATCGCCGCCCTCTGCCTTTACCCGCTGTCGTATCCAGGCCTTTAAATCGTTGCCTCGCAACAAGGGGAAAGTCCTTACTTCAGCTAATGGTGAAAGCTTCTTTAATAGAGGATTTTGGCTCTGCACCTCCTCATCAACTAGCATCAGCACGGTCGTTTCGGGCATTTGCTTGATGTAAGAAGCCAAGTCTTCCCAGTCCCCCAGCCCATTTCTCGATTTGCCTTTGCCCGACCGTGGCTTGCTTTGTTTTACCTCAAAGCGCCCTAATAAGCCCTCAACTATAACCAGGCGACGTGGGCATAAAAAAGGAGCGGCACCACACTTATTTCTAAGTTCACTTAAGGTTAGATGTTGACCCTCTAAGTT
>JBEKTM010000096.1:0-5781 GCA_049516035.1 Dehalococcoidia bacterium | reverse complement strand
AGGGAGATTCTTCGTGTGATTCAAAAATGACATCTCACTGTAGGACCTTATAGCGACGTAACAACTACTGCAGCAGTTAGTTCGGGAAAATTTTTCTATCATCTCTTTTTGAGTGGTGTATTTGCTGCGGTGCAGTGAACAAGGAACTAGACTCCCGTCAGGCATTACAACAAGGAATCTTATACCGGCCTTACAATTTGGCATATATCCCTGCTCAAAGAATTTTAAAGTGTCTCGGAGTGTGAGTTCTGGGTTAACTAGATGAGTATTTCGCCTTTTTAATATTAATAGTTCGCTAATGGTCTGGCGCAAAATTTCCAAATCCTCTCCATTGTTGAGGCAATAGTCCTTATTCCCTGTTCGCAGCGCAGTATATGCACTATACGATATGTCTACACCCCACTCAGCGGCTTTTTTTGCCAAAGGCAATATTTCCCTCACATTGACTTTAGTTATAGCTGTGTTCAATATGATATCCCGAAACCCAAGCTTTGCTAGTTGAGGAAGATTTTGTTCCAGACGTTTATAGAGGCCCGGCCGTCGTCGAAATTCATCATGCCGCTCATCAGGAAAGTCAAGTGATACAGAAAATTGATTCACCCCCGCTTCACGCAATTGTAGATAATTGCTCTCATTTAGCAACACTCCATTGGTAACAAGTATCACGTATGGAACCCCAGCTTGCTTGACAGCTTTGACTATAGCTGCTATATCCTTACGTAGAAGTGGCTCGCCACCAGAAATTTGCGCTGCCACTGGTTTCAAGCGTTGAGTTAAGTTTCCATACTCCTCTGGTTTAATTTGCTTTTCATCTTCTATTACCCCTCCAAGGTCACAGTGACGGCAATTGCAGTTACAAGAAAGCGTTACTTCATAAGAAACCACTATGGGGCGCTTAGTTATATAGTTACACATTCCCCCCGTGACAAGCTTAGTCCCTTGTAGTAGTGAAAGATGTGCCATTTATTGTCCTACTATTTAAAGCCAATCACTGTGCAGCTATCCAATCTTGAGGGATATACTAAAATCAACTTATTCATGATTTTACCTGAAGTGGAGTTGCGGTGGAATACGTCTTTTGCTCGTTCATATATTTCCGAATGTTTTAGCAGTGGTATAACCAACATGGACAGACTTATGTATTCCTTATAGCCGGTGGAGAATACGTTTTTGAATCCGGCACGATTCAGCATATCCGTAAGGGTCTTCGTTGTAAATTGATTTATATGCAGCCTCCTTATATTCCACCATCTTCTTCGGAAGATTTTCGCCAGTATGCCTTCAATATTTGGTGTTGATGTTGCCAGCAACCCTCCAGGTTTGAGTATCCTATGGACTTCTTTAAGAACCATGAGTGGGTATGGCACGTGCTCAAGGACTTGCCATAGAGTAATTACATCAAAATAGTTTTCTGGGAATCGCAGTTCTTCAAAAGACGTTGCTTCTACATCCAAACCAAATTCCTTTCTCGCATATGCTGCCGCATTTTGCGATATTTCAATCCCTTTACCAGTATACCCGGCTTGGGAGACATTAGAGAGAAAGAAACCTTCTCCACAACCTATATCTAACAGTGTTGTGCCACTCTTGTACTTCTTGATTAATCCAGATTGTGATTTACCTGCGCGCAAACGACTTCCTCGAATAATGGGGACGTCAGTATTGCCCATCTTAGAATAGTCACCGTTGATTTTGTCCGCTTTCTCAATAGGATTTACGTATATAAGCTGACAATTCTTACATTTTACGTGCCGGCCGTGTGCCTTCCCCCATAACATATATACAGTCTTTATGCCTTCTTGGAGATCGTCTTCCCTCATATCGGAATCGAAGATCACAGTGAAATCGTCCTGTCCGCAATTGGGACAGTTGCGATATTCAAAAAATGAATCCATCTTATATAATTCTTAGAGGCGTTTAGCTTTTTTGTAAGCGGCAGCCACAGCCTCGAGAAGGAGGGAACGAAATCCTCCTTTTTCTAACTGAAAAAGGGCCTCAGTTGTGGTTCCCCCTGGTGAAGTAACCATGTTCCTCAAATCAGCAGGGTGCTTACCCGTCTTTTCAACAGTACGAGTAGAGCCGATTATAGTTTGTATCACCAGTTCTTGAGCCATGTCTCGAGGCAAGCCTATATGCACACCAGCGTCGACAAGTGCCTCGATAAAAAGGAAGACATAAGCCGGGCCACTGCCACTTAGAGCTGTGGCCATACCTAAATATTTCTCATCAACAACATAAATCTCTTTACCCAAAGCCCCAAGTACAGTCTGAGCTAACTTTTTTTGTTTCTGCTTGGTCTCAGCAGTGGCTGTCCAGATAGTTACTCCCTCGCCAATTTGCGCTGGCATATTAGGCATAGCTCGAACCACAGAGGAATGGTTTAAACCCTGGCGTAAACTGGATAGAGTAGCACCAGCCACTATAGATAGCACCAGCTGTCGGGATGCCAAACCTTCAATCTCTTCCATTACTTGGGGTAAATTCTGAGGCTTCACCGCCAGAATAATCAAATCAGAATTTGCCACCGCCTTTCCATTATCAGCCAGAGTGTTAACTCCATATTCTCGGTTCAATAATTCACGCCGCACTGGGCTGGTATCGCTAACTACCATATCCTGTGGCGCAGTCACTTTTTTAGTCAAAAGGCATTTAACCATCGCTTCCCCCATAGCCCCGCCACCAATAAATGCTATCCTCATTTTTTCCCTTTTCCTTGGTTTTTTGTACTTCTATTATGCTGCTACCACAATATTCACCACTCTCTTGGGGACATAAATGACTCTGATAAGTTTCTTATCATCAATATAAGCCTTCATTCGCTCTCGACCCAGCGCTAGCTCCTTGGCCTCGACTTCACTTATGGAAGCAGGTACGAGCACTTTATCGCGAAGTTTGCCATTTACTTGAATGACTAAGGTAATTTCTTCTTCCTTGGCTAGCTCTTTGTCATACTCAGGCCATGGTTGGTTGTGAATACTATAAGTATGCCCGGTCATGTTCCATAATTCCTCGGCAAGGTGGGGAGTGGTGGGGGCAAGGAGAAGCAGAAAATAGCCAATAGCTTCTCGCCATAGAGAAGTTGATATCACCCCGCTCTCTTTAATCTTAGATAGGAAGTTGCTGAATTCCATAAGGCTAGACAACATGGTGTTGAAGCGGAACCTTTCCAAATCAGCAGTCACCTCTTTAATTGTCTTATGAGTTAAATGGAGGAATTCCTTGTCAGCCTCAGGATCAACAACATGGCTGGTGTAGTCCGTTGTTATTAAACTCCACACCCGGTTCAACCAGCGGCTGATGCCCACAATGCCCCTATCATTCCATTCCCCTCCTAGCTCCCAGGGACCAATAAACATGAGATACCCCCGAACGGCATCAGCTCCTAAATTAGCCACATATTCGTCAGGGGCAATTACATTACCTCTAGATTTGCTCATCTTATCACCACGATAAATTATGGTCCCTTGATTGAATAGACGAATAAAAGGCTCATCAAAGTCAACGATGCCCATATCTTTCAATGCCTTGATGAAAAAACGAGCGTAGAAGAGATGCATAACTGCATGTTCAGCACCCCCAGTGTACAAATCCACAGGCAACCAATATTTCACTTTGGCAGCATTGAAAGAAGCTCCCCTGGTTCTGGGACTGGTGTACCTCAAAAAGTACCAAGAGGAACACATAAAAGTATCCATAGTGTCAGTTTCTCTTCGTGCTGGTCCGGAACACTTAGGGCACGTGGTGTTGACGAATGACTGGCAATATTTTAGAGGAGATTCCCCCGTGGGTTTAAATTCCGCGTCGGGAGGAAGCAGAACTGGTAGATCCTCCTCGGGCACAGGTACTATGCCACATTTATCACAATAAATTATAGGGATGGGTGCCCCCCAATACCTCTGTCTGGAGATAAGCCAATCGCGAAGGCGATAAACAATCGTCTGTTTGCCCAATCCCTTTTCCTCTAACAAAGCACAGGTTGCCTTATATCCTTGTTCGCTAGGTAAACCGCTAAACTCCCCGGAATTCACCATTGTACCTGGCCCAGCATATGCTTCCGTTAGTTCTTCACCTTTCCAACCCGGAGGAGCAATAACTGTTCGCACAGGTAGTTTAAACTTTCTGGCAAATTCTAGGTCTCGTTCATCATGAGCTGGCACTGCCATCACTGCGCCCGTGCCATAAGTTGGCAATACATAATCAGCAATCCAAATAGGTATTCGCTCTCTATTAATCGGATTGATAACATAGCTTCCCAGAAAGACCCCCGTTTTCTCTCTGCTCAGTGCCACTCGTTCATATTCTGTTTGTCGCCGACACCAGGTAATATATTCATCTACTTCAGCCTTATGTTCTGGGGTAGTTAATTGAGAAATTAAAGGGTGCTCCGGAGCTAGAAGGAAGAAAGTCACGCCGAAAATAGTGTCCGGACGAGTGGTGAATACTCTTAGCTCTTTTTGTTTTACCACTTCATGCTCTAGCTGGAAGGAAATTTCCGCGCCCTCGCTTTTGCCCACCCAGTTCTTCTGCATTATCTTTATACGTTCTGGCCAGTCCAGACGACTATGATCAAGAAGTTCCTCAGCGTATTTAGTGATTCTAAAGAACCATTGCTCCAGCTCTCTTTTTGTCACTGGCGTGCTGCACCTTTCACAAAAACCTTCGCCTACAACTTGTTCATTAGCCAACACTGTCTGACACTTGGGACACCAATTAACCGGTGCCTTAGCTCGATATGCCAGACCAGCGTGATAAAATTTAAGGAAAAACCACTGTGTCCATTTATAATAGTCTGGCAGGCAGGTGATTACTTCACGATTCCAGTCATATATTGCCCCCATACTCCTGAGTTGCCGACGCATATTCTTTATATTTCTCATTGTCCAGTCATAAGGGTGAATTCCACGGCTGATGGCTGCGTTTTCTGCCGGTAACCCAAAGGCGTCAAAGCCCATAGGATGAAGCACATTATAGCCCTGCATTCTTTTGAATCGGGCATAAGCATCTGAGGGTGCCATGGCGTACCAGTGGCCAATGTGAAGGTCTCCTGAGGTATAGGGGAACATAGTCAGGGCATAAAATTTCGGGCGCCCACTATCTTTCTGTACCTTATAAATATGGTCAGTTGCCCATTTCCGTTGCCATTTTTTGTCGATTTCCCGGGGGTTATATTTCTGAGCCATATTCGCTAAAGTTTAACCTAAGTCAAGATGAATTAAAAGTCCCTCTTTACTACCGTGAATCAAAATGGAACATAGGAAAGGGAAGGAGGCGACAAATCTGCCCATAGAACTAAGGAATGAAGCAAGGTTTTCTGAGGAAGGTTAGCAGTACAGTAGGATAGAAGAATTCAAAACCTACAAGCTGGATTTCATTTTTTTGCGGGAGTAGATTTACCAGTGCTTCTTTGTCAAAATAATACAAATATCTTTGGCGAGAAGCTCAGCAAATTTCCCAGAGAGTCTTAATCCAAGCTAAGATACGCGGACAAGGAAACCTTGCACTACAGTCTTAGAGAAACAATAAACTCTCCGGTATTTACTTTTTGAGACTATTCCCCCCAAAACAATAAAATACCCCGGGAAATAAATATCCCGTAAAAACCTTTACGCTCCCGCCTGTCGGGTTCACGCAAGCATGAATCGAATCACCTCTAGTGCGTGATCCATCAAAACCCGGTGACTGCCGCAGATATTTAGCGTTTTTCTATTCTGAATACTTTTGTCCCGCACACAGGGCAGACACCTTGGGTGGCTGGTCTGCGGTTCTTGAGCATGACCCGCC
>JBEKTM010000095.1:0-5844 GCA_049516035.1 Dehalococcoidia bacterium | reverse complement strand
TCAATGGATTTTGGCGCGTGAGCCAGCCCGCAGACAAAGACCCCGTCTGTGGCAAAGTCAACAGGACGAAGTTTGACATGCGCTTCCAGGAAGAAGCCGTCTTGATTCACGGGCACCTTGTACAGCATGGCAAGCTCCCTCACATCCGGTGAAGCGACCGTCGCTACACTCAGGGCAAGGATGTCAGCATCAATGGCTACCTCATCGCCGAGCACTTTATCCTTAACCTGAACCCTGAGCAGAAGCTGACTACCTTTTCTCTCCTGTCTTACCCGAGGTTTGTCTTCCAAATCGTAATGCAGAAAGATAACTCCTTTCCCTCTCGCCTCTTGATAATACTCTTCATAAAATCCGTATGTCCTTATATCCCGGTAAAGGACATAAATATTCATCTCAGGTTTCATCTCTTTAAGCTTCAAGGCATTCTTAATTGCCTCGTTGCAGCATACCCTGGAGCAATAAGGCCGTTCGTCATTTCGACAACCCACGCACTGAATCATTACCAGGTTGTCACAGTTGATGATATCCGGGTTTTTCCTTACTATTTCTTCTTCAAGTTCAAGTTGAGTAAGCACCCTGGGGTCTCTTCCGTAGAGATATTCATCCGGCTTATATTCTTCGGCTCCGGTGGCAATTATGGCGACACCGTGGTCTATCTTTTCTATAACCCTACCTCTATACCTCATTATTTCCGTGGTGAAGTTGCCAACATAGCCATGGACATCCACAATCCAGGTATCGGTATATACTCTAATCTTGGGGTGTTCCCGGACTTTCTTAATAAGCTGGTCAAGAAATTGCTGGACATCCTCACCGTCAAGATTGTAATGTATCCTTCTGGCTACCCCACCAAGCACGTTGCTCCTCTCGATAAGATGAACCTCGAATCCCTGATCTGCTAATGTTAGGGCGCTGGTCATCCCGGCTACCCCCCCACCAATAACCAGGCCAGAACGGTTAACCGGAAGAGACAAAGGCTTCAGGGGCTCAATCAGCCTGGCTTTGGCTACCGCCATTTTCACCAGGTCCTTGGCCTTCTCACTTGCTTTAGCCGGCTCACGCATATGTACCCAGGAGCACTGGTCACGAATATTTGCCATCTCAAAAAGATACGGATTGAGTCCAGACTCTCTGATCGTTTCTCGGAACAAAGGTTCGTGAGTCCTCGGGGTACAAGATGCCACAACAATTCGATTAAGTTTGTATTCTTTAATCGCCTTCTTTATCTTCTCTTGAGTATCCTGGGAACAAGTGAACAGATTTCTTTCAGCATAGGCCACATTGGGCAATGTCTTAGCAAACTCAGTGACATCAGGGACATTTACATACCCGCCGATATTGATTCCGCAGTGGCAAATAAAAACCCCAATTCTTGGTTCTTCCCCGACGACATCTTTTTCTGGCGGATATTCCTTTATCTTAGTTAATGTTTTCCTTGCCGGAGCAAGCAAGGTGGAGATTTCTCCTGCTGCTCCGCTGGCTTGCATCACCGTCTCGGGAATATCTTTTGGTGCCGAGAAAGCTCCGCAGACGAATATTCCAGGCTTGGAAGTCTCAACTGGCAAAAACGGTTTCGTCTGGCAAAATCCGTAAGGATTAAGCTGGATTCCAACCTTCTTAGCCAGCTTAACTAATTCTGGAGATGACTGGAAACCTACAGAGAGAACCACCATACTGAATTTCTCGGTCCTTGTTACGCCATCCTCGGTAGTAAATTTGACTACCAGGTCACCTGTGCCATCTGCTGCTTCAATGCTGTAAACCTTTGACCTGACAAACCGTACGCCGCTCTCTTCCTTGGCACGCTCATAGTATCTATCGAAATCCTTCCCGTAGGTCCTGATATCCATGAAGAAGATGGTTACTTCCAAGGGGATTGTGCTATGTTCTTCGGCAATCATAGCTTCTTTGATAGCATAGGTGCAGCAAACAGAAGAACAATAAGGTCTGTTATGCTTGGCATCCCTGGAACCAACACATTGAATAAAGGCTATATTCTGTGGCGGAGTTAGATCAGACAGCCGCAACAAATTACCCTGAAATGGCCCAGAAGCAGAGAGTATCCGTTCAAATTCAAGACTGGTCACCACATTCGGAAATCTACGGTATCCCAATTCATATTGAACGGAAGGATCAAAAAGCTCATATCCACCAGCAAACAAGATCGCACCAACCTCCAAGTCCACTTCCTTGGGCTCATCTTCAACCAGAATCGCTTTTGCTTCACACGCATTCGAGCAACCTTTGCAATCCACCTTCCCTGTGATCTTAAGACAGTGATTAACATCTCTGAGATATTTCAACGGTACTGCCTGTGGGAAAGGCACATAAATAGCTTTCCTTTTGGCCAGCCCCTGGTTAAATTCATCAGCAAGCACGATAGGACATACGTTGATTCGAGAGATAGCTTCCTTCTTGCACTTCTCAATGCATTTCCAGCAACCAGTGCAATTAAAGGTATTGTAGATCGGCTTCTCACAGTTACATTCTTCTGCTTGTTCCCTTGAGCAAGTTATGCCGATAAAAACCAATCCCTCTTTCTTAAAAACACCTGCTTCTTCAAGTTTATCCAGAGCCCTCTCATCGCACCCCCTAGACACCACTGCGAATCTCTTATCAGGCCACCTACTTTTGACCTGACGGACAAATGTTGCCACGTTGTATCGCGGCTCTAGCTCTAACTCTGACAGCTCATCCTTATTAGTAAAAAGATAAGGACCCACGTGTCCCCACCTTCTTCGAAGCCCAACGACTCCATCATAACCCTCGCCCAAAATGCTCTTGGCCTTATTTATTATTTCTTCCTTCTCCAGGATTTTTTCCGTCTCTGCTATTACTATTTTTTCAGCCATGTTTGTCATCCTTTGTAGACTTTCACAGCGCAAACTTTGAACTCAGGGATTTTGGCTTCAGGGTCAAGGTATCTGCTGGTAAGCTTGTTAGCAGGACATTCGACAAAGTGAAAAGGTATGAACACCACCCCCGGCAAGATTCCCTCAGTAACTCGAGCCTTTATCTCAATTTCGCCTCGCCGTGACTTTACCTTCACCATTTCCCCCTGCGATATAGAAAGCCTTTTCGCATCCTTGGAATTAATCTCCACAAACCCTGTAGGAAGCTCTCTCTCCAGGATAGGAATCCTGCGAGTCATAGTCCCTGTGTGGTACTGGAACATTAGTCTGCCTGTGGTCAAGATGAAGGGATATTCCTTATCAGGTAGTTCAGCAGGCTCTTTATAATCAATTGCAAAAAATCGCCCCTTGCCTCTGGTAAAGGCACTGCTGTGAAGTAACCTGGTTCCCTGATGGTCCTCAGAAAGACATGGCCAAGCCAAGACCTTTCCATTGTCTAACCGCTGATAAGAAATGCCAGCGTAACTCGGTGTGAGTGACGCAATCTCTTCCATAATTTCTCTGGGTGATGTGTAGTTAAATTGTGTTCCCCCCATTCTACGAGCAAGTTCACTCACTATGATCCAGTCAGGCTTGGAATCTCCTATGGGCTCTATCGCCTTCCTTACTCTTTGAACTCTCCTATCCGTGGCGGTAAAAGTCCCTTCCTTCTCGGCAAAGGAGCAAGCAGGCAGCACTACATGAGCAAATTGTGCTGCTTCAGAAAGGAATATATCCTGCACCACTAAGAATTCGAGCGAATTGAGAGCCTTCTCTAAATGATTTATGTCAGGGTCCGAGAGCGCAGGATTCTCTCCCATAATATACATTGCCTTAAGCGAGCCATTGATAGCAGCATCAGTCATCTCAGTTGCCATGAGCCCTGGCTTTTGAGGCAACTCGACTCTCCAGGCCTTTCCAAATTTGGCCCTTGCTTCTTTATCATTGACCCGCTGATAACCTGAATAAACATCCGGCAGAGCACCCATATCGCAAGCACCCTGGACATTATTCTGCCCACGCAGTGGATTTACCCCTGTTGACTCGCGCCCAACATTGCCAGTAAGCATCGCCAGATTAGCAACAGATAATACATTCTCAGTGCCAGTAGTATGCTGAGTTATGCCCATAGCATATAGAATACTAGCTTTTTCAGCTTCTCCGTAAAACCGAGCTGCCTTTTCCAGAGCGACCGTGTCGACTCCTGTTATTCTACTGACTTTCTCAGGTGGATATTCTTTAATCTTCTTCTCGAGTTCCTCAAATCCCTCAGTGCGTTCCCGGATAAATTCCTTGTCCTCAAGCCCGTCTCTGATAATCACATGCATCAGCCCATTCATAAGGGCAACATCTGTTCCCGGCTTATGCTGGAGATAAACATCGGCAAAATCAACCAGTGCCGTACGGCGAGGATCAGCCACGATAAGCTTTGCCCCTTTCTCTTTTGCCCGCAGAACCCTCAAGCTTATAAGGGGATGTTGCTCCATCGTATTGCTTCCTATTACGAAAATACAATCCGCGCCTTCTATTTCTGGGACACTGTTCGTCATTGCACCACTTCCAAATGCTTTAACTAAGCCCACCACTGTCGAGGCATGGCAAAGCCGAGCACAGTGGTCAACGTTATTCGTGCCGATAATTGCTCGAGCAAATTTCATCAAGAGGAAATTTTCTTCATTAGTACACTTGGCAGATGAAAGAATACCTATAGAATCAGGGCCACTCTTTTGTTTTATCTTGCTTAGCTGTCTGCTCACGATGTCTAAAGCTTCTTCCCAGCTGGTCGGTTCAAATTTACCTTTTCGCTTTACCAAGGGCGATTTCAGGCGGTCAGGATGACTAATGAAATCTGCGGCATTCCTTCCCTTAATACAGGGCTTTCCTTCACTCATTTCATCTGTCTTGCAGGGGACCACTCCGGTTATTTCGCCATCCATAACCTGGAGATAAAACTGGCAGCCACAGCCACAGAACGGACAGACGGTCAGCACAAAGTCGCTGTTCATTTCGTTATCTCCGTCTTGACCATAGGTTTCTCCTTCACTCTCCGGATGAGCCTCTCTTTTGTCTCCGTGTCTAAGCCTGGAAGGACTTCAAAAACCGACTCGGGAGTTTGACGCCACATAAGTTGATGGATAATACGCAACGGTATGTCCATGGGACAAGCTTCTTCGCACATGCCACAATTAACACATAAATTGGCAATGCGATAAGCTCTTATTATTTGGAACAGAGGGACAGCAGGAGGTATTACCCCAGGCTTGATCCACTCAGCATCTTCCAGCTCAGCTCCATCATAAATCCATACAGGACAAACATCCCGACATCCGAAGCACTTTATGCACCTGCTAAGCTCTTTCTGCCAGAAGTCCTTGCGTGACTCTTCATCCATGAGGGCTACTCGCTGGGCCAGAGTTTCGGGCTCTCTTCCTTCTCGTTGTTCGGCGGGAAGTTCAGCCAATTTTCGCCTCTCAAAGGCAATATTAGTAATAGCATGGTTTTCCTTATTTTCCTCTAGACAAGCCTGAGTACATTCACCACACTGAATACAACTTGCCTCGTCTACCACTATGCGGTCGACCCATATCTCCCCTTCCTTCTCTTTCAAGTTACTGAAATCTGACTGAGCGCACAACCCACATCCAGTGCATTTCTCTATGTCGATATAGCGCGGTTTCTTCAAGATTTTTACTTTGAAGTTACCTTCCTCACCGGAAACCTCTTCCAATTCAGCATTTGTTATGAGTTGAATATTGAGATGTCTGCCAGCCTCTACCAGCTTGGGAGATAGAATGCACATTGAACAATCGTTAGTAGGGAAGGTCTTGTCAAGTTGGGCCATTACCCCACCAATGGAAGGCGACTTCTCCAAAAGATAAACATAGTATCCAGATTCAGCAAGGTCTAGAGCTGCTTGAATCCCTCCTATACCCCCACCTACGACAAGAACTGC
>JBEKTM010000094.1:0-5923 GCA_049516035.1 Dehalococcoidia bacterium | reverse complement strand
TTTTTAGGGCATGCCAAACAGGGAGCAGCTATAACTGCAAACATTTTGGAACGGTTGCGATTTAGCAATCGGGAAATAAAATTGGTAGAAAGCCTTGTCTATCATCACCTCCGTCCAGCTCAGATGGCAAATGGGGAATTGCCTACTCAGCGGGCAATTTATCGCTACTTTCGGGATACCGGCGAGGCCGGCATTGATATTCTATTCCTAGCTCTAGCCGATTATCTGGCCAGCCGCGGACCTCTGGCGTCTATGGAGGAATGGAGAAAACATTGCCAATTAATAAACTACATACTGGCAGAGCATGATAAACAGCAAGCTAAGATCTTGCCCGCGGGACTCATTGACGGCCATGATATAATGAGTACATTTGATTTAGCGCCAGGACCACTGATTGGCAAGCTCCTCGCCATGGTCAATGAGGCTCATGCCAGCGGTGAGTTAAGCACCAAAGAAGAAGCTTTGGCGCTGGTGCAAAGAAAACTATCGCTGCGGGTACAGCGCAGTAATCCCTCTAAAATGGAGGTTAGATAGTTGGCAAAAAGAAATATTTATCTGCTGATATTCATCCTCGTTCTATTTGGTTTTTGCCTGTGGTCGGTCGTGCCTCTAGACCGGAATGTATCCGGCAGGCGAGGGCTAACCCTAGGGCTTGACCTCGGCGGAGGAACTTATCTTGTGTATCAAGCTGACTTTAGTCAAAATGAGTCTGTCAACGAAGCGCAGATCATGGATGGGGTGAAAGGAGTGATTTTGCGGCGCATCAATGCTCTAGGAATAAGCGAGCCTATCGTCAGCGTACAACAACAAGAAGGCAGTTATAGCATTGCCATTCAGCTACCGGGCGTCAACGAAACTGAGAAAGCCAAGGAAATGATTGGACTTACTGCCTTGCTCGAGTTTCGGGAACTGGATGCGACAGGAAACTGGACTCCAACCACAGGCACGGTGAACGGCGAAAATTTAACTCTTTCCAGTAAATATTTTAAGGTAAACACTTCCGTTACTGTAGATCAATATGGCAAACCGCTATTAATATTTGAGTGGGACGCAACGGGATCACAGCTTTCGCAACAAATAACAACCCGCCTTCTCGGAAAACCACTAGCTATTTTCCTTGGCGATGAGCCACTTCGGGGTGCAGATGGTCAAATCATCGCGCCAACAGTCAATGCGGTAATAACAGACAAAGGAGAAATTGAAGGACTGAGCCTGGCTGATGCCGACGAGCTCTCTCGGTTACTTAACGCCGGGAGAATACCTGTTCCTTTGGGGAGCTGGGTAGAACAAGACGACAGCAAAGTCTTCGAGGCAAATGTCCCCTTATATGAAAAAATCGTTGACCCTACCTTGGGAGCTGATTCCATAAGGAAAAGCCTACTTGCAGCAGAGATCGGAATAGCCGTTCTAGTATTATTCATGCTCCTTTATTATCGTCTTCCTGGTTTTATAGCTTGCCTTGCCCTGGGGATTTATGGCGTTGTCATCCTGGCAATCTTTAAACTCATCCCAATAACTCTAACTCTGCCTGGCCTCGCCGGCTTTATCGTTTCTTTTGGCATGGCCGTAGACGCCAATGTCCTTATCTTTGAGCGCATGAAGGAGGAATTGCGAGGAGGACGTAGCTTAGCGGCTGCCGTTGAGGCTGGATTCAACCGCGCCTGGACCGCCATCAGAGATAGCAATATCACCACCTTCATTGCCTGTGGAGTCCTCTACTGGATGGGTGGCTCGCTAGGTGCCCTGATGGTCAGAGGTTTTGCCATCACCTTGTTTATCGGTGTGGCCCTGTCCATGTTCAGCGCCATAACCATCACCAGAACTTTCCTGCGCTTTATCCCGAAAAGCCGGCTAACCACCAGCCCGACAGCTTACGGAGTGAAACTATGATTGATTTTGTTGGCAAGAGAAGCTGGTTCTTTTTCATCTCAGTACTAGTGCTCATTGCGAGCATCGCCTCCCTAGCCATCTTTGGGCTCAAAGCCGGGATCGACTTTTCTGGTGGCACATCCCTGACTCTGGAGTTCAATTCTACAATAGAGCAAAGCCAATTGCGCCAGGAAATGGCTAAACTGGGATATAGTGAGGCCACTATTCAGAAGACGGGTACAGATAGCTTCCTGATCCATATCAGGGAAATTTCAGCTCAGGAAAGAGATACGCTACAGAACAATCTGGAAACAGACCTCGGAACCCAACTTAAGATTACGGATTATTACTCTACTTCACCAGCGGTAGGTGCCAGTACGGCACGCAATGCCGGTATTGCCATCATAATAGCTGCTATTGGAATGCTAATCTACATGGCCTGGGCATTCCGTAAGATGCCCAAGCCCTTCCGCTGGGGCATGAGCGCGGTTCTTGCCCTTCTCCACGATGTGGCTATTCTGATTGGTATCTTCTCTTTACTTGGTTGGATAGCCGGTATAGAGGTTGATGCCCTGTTCATCACCGCGGTGCTTACCGTTGTTGGTTATAGCATAAACAATACGGTGGTGGTGTATGACCGTATTCGGGAAAATATGACCCGGGGCATAAGTTCTGATTTCACCCAAACTGTAAATTCCAGCATTGTGGAGACAATGGGGCGGTGCTTAAATACCTCTCTGACAACTGTATTTACTATCTTAGCCCTCTTTCTCTTTGGTGGCGCCACAATACATTACTTCATGCTCGCTCTCTTGATAGGTGTTGTTATCGGCACCTATGATTCTATGTGCATTGCCGGAGAGCTTCTGGTGACCTGGGAAAGAGGCGAATGGCGGAGAATCTCTACCTGGCTACCTTTCGTAAAGCAGCCAACATAATCTCCAAGACATAGCCCCCCCAGCTTATCTATCTCGTGATCTTGTTGACTGCCATAAAATAAGAACTTGAACAAAGACTTACCGTTCTTTGTTTTGAGCCTGCCTTTAGCTTTCTAGGTGGTGTATTCTTTTTATTTCCTGAATATGTTTGTCAAATCCCTCAGGCTTTCTTGCCGCTGGTGCTTTCCCCATTGGGTCATCTATCTTCGAATCACCCAGAAGCACATCGAAGACAGCTTTTATGGAACAAGCAACTACCCGAAGGTTATAGCCACCTTCAAGCGTAAAAACGAGACGTCCCTGGCATAGTTCAGCAGCCAGTTCCTTCAATATTCTCGCCATTTGAGCAAAACCTGTGATGGTTACCTTCATCATAGCCAACTGGTCAGCCCAGTGAGCATCAAAGCCAGCGGAAACCAGGATGAGCTGTGGCTGAAATCTTCGAGTTACTGGGGCCAAGACCTCATTGAAAGCTCTCAAACATTCCTCATCGCCCCAGCCGGCGACCATAGGAAAATTGACGGTAGTGCCTTCCCCTTCACCCGTTCCGGTTTCATCTATCCATCCTGTCCCGGGATAAAAGGGATACTGGTGGGTGGAGAAGTAAAGGGCTTGGGGGTCGGCATAGAAAGCATCCTGAGTCCCATTGCCATGATGGACATCAAAATCAGCGATAAGAACACGGTTGAGTTTGAACTTGCTCAGGGCAGATTTGACAGCGATTGCCACATTATTGAAAATGCAGAAGCCCATAGCTCGATCCCGAACGGCATGGTGCCCTGGTGGTCTCACCAGAGCAAAGGCATTATCCACCTCCTCTTTCATCACCGCCTCCACAGCCACCAAGACCCCACCGGCAGCATATAAGGCTGCTTCATAAGATTTCGCAGACATTACGGTATCAGGGTCAAGCCAACCACCACCCTTTTCTGCTTTGCTCTTAACATAGGAGATGTACTCCGTCGCATGCACCATCTCCAGCTCCTCTAACGAGGCAGGGCGCGCCGACAAGGATGTAAGTTTCTCCTTAATTCCAGTCTCTTTCAAATAGGACATCGCTTCTACCAACCTGCGGGAATTCTCCACATGATCACCGGTATCATGTTCCAGATAGATTGGGTCATAAACCAAACCTGTTTTCATACTCGCATCATATCAAAAGCACTTAAGCAAAAACAATTATAGCGAGACTGTCCAGAGCAAGTATTGCTTTTTATCACAAAAAACATCTATGCTGATGGAAGTGTATACTTCCTCGAAACAACAGGTTTTGTAGTATGACCAAAGAAGAAATAAAGGAGTTGCTAAACGAGGCGGAAAAGAGATTTGCCTCGGAAGCAAAGTTGATACAGTTGGAGTCAGGCAAAGTTATTTTCGTTGGCGATACCCATGGTGATCTCGAAGCCACGGAGAAAATTATCCACAGGTATCTCAAGTCGAGGAACAAGCTGGTTTTTCTGGGAGACTATGTTGACCGGGGACCAGCTTCTCTGGAGAACATTAACTTTTTGCTCGGGCAAAAACTTGAGCACCCCGATTCTCTTTACCTGCTTATGGGAAATCACGAAGGTTATGCTGTGGGCAGCTTCCACCCTGCCGATTTCTGGGAAGAACTGAATGCCGAACTTCGCCAGCGATATAGTGAGGTCCTTGCCAATTTGCCACTTGCAGTGTCCACGCCCAATGGTATCATTGCTTTACATGGAGCACTCCCCGATGTAACAAGTTTAGAAGATATAAATAGGATAAAGCCAGGTAGTACCGAATGGCATCAAATAACCTGGGGGGACTGGCAGGAAAGGGCAGGGAAGTTCCTGGGAATCGACCCCTCTACCGGGAGACCTCAATTCGGGCGAGGTTGGTTCCAGGAAATTATGTCCCGTCTAGGCAAAAATGTCTTGATAAGGTCTCACCAGCCCGATGCCCAACCCACCATGTATGACAGAAGATGCCTTACTATATTCACTTCCTCAGCTTACAGACATTATATTTCTGAGCGCACCATAGCCCTGGTTAATTTGAGCAAAGTGGTAAAGAGCGTGGATGATATAGAGATAGAGATTGTCTAGAGCCTCCTACCCTCAAGATTTCAGCCTACTCTGAAGCTTATACAACAACCTTGACATGACCTTCTCGAGCATCTACACTATTAAAATAACCCGGATGAGGTCTGAAAGTAATGATATGCCCTGTTTGTAGACACGCTATGATAGTCGTTGAGTACCGCAATATTGAACTGGATTATTGTCATAGCTGCAAGGGAGTGTGGTTTGACTCCGGAGAGCTTGAGCTTTTGCTTAAGTCGCAAGGTCTTGAAGAGCCAAAGGCGTTCTTTGAGGGCATCTTCAACTCTCAAGAAGCCGCTTCCTCAGAAAAGAAACGGAAGTGCCCCATCTGTGGCCGTAGGATGGAAAAAACAGCGATAGGCGGACAGCCTGAAATCCTCATCGATGTGTGCCGTGATAACCATGGATTGTGGTTTGACAGGGGTGAGGTCGCTCAACTGATAAAAAGTCTGGCTGGGGAGCATCTGCCGAAACATCATCCCAGAGAACACGTTATCGGTTTCTTGAAAGAAGTATTTGAAACCCCTGAGTAAACCAGAGACGATTAGGCAAACCCTTCATACCGGACACCAAACACCCTTGTAGTATAGAGCCAAGCTGGCAACTCAAGGGCAGAACTGGTGAGTGTGAAGAGGGGATTGAAGAAACACTCTCAGTGAAGTAATATTGTTTATCCGAGGTGTGGGTAATCCGCCTAACTCGGGCATTGGAAGAAGGAGGGACCATGTTTGGATTTGGCAAAGGAAAAATTGACATCACAATTCAAAGGACCAACTATGCCCCGGGAGATACCATTTCCGGCAATGTTGCCTTGACATTGAAGAAGCCAGTGAACGCGAAGGAAGTGAGCATATCTCTAATCGGGGAAGAGATAACCACGGGAGGTGGAGGCAAAGTAGGCTGGGGAGGGGGAAGGACGTCGGGTGGTGTGAGCACAATGGGCGGCGGGGGGTCAACTAAGATTGAGCGCATCTATGACTTCAAGCAGCAGCTAGATAGCGAAAAGGAATACAGCCAAGGGGGAGAATATCACTTCGAGATAAAGATACC
>JBEKTM010000093.1:0-6047 GCA_049516035.1 Dehalococcoidia bacterium | reverse complement strand
GCAGTTCTGCTTTCGCGAGACTTTTATCCAGTTGTTGCGAAACACTAGTTTCAGCTTCTTTCCCAGAGGCATGGGTACTGACATATTTGTGAAAAAGTTTTTTACAGTCGGCATATTTATACCTTAAAACCAACTAAACAATTGTTATCTATTCGTTAGCCACATAAACCGTAAGAGCAACAACACAGGTAAAAAGAACAGACCCAATCATAATCATAACGTCCTGCAAGGCTATTCCTGCAACAAACCCCAACGCCCCTACACCAAGAAGTCCTATTTTTAAATTTTCCATATCTAATATAACACCCCCAAACTTCATTATATCTAGACAAAAATACTTGTCAATAGCCTCGTTCCAAATGAGAATGGGGTATAAGCCATCATACGTACTATTACAGCCTCATCGCAATTCTATCTAAGACTCAAAGCTTTGAACACCTGACCACCTCACTCCGCAGACTCCTTTTTCTTCAATAGAATATTGCTATTTCAAAAGCATCTGACGTAAACGGGCGGCCTTTCTCAATATTTACTAAGAGCAATTTATTTAATATATCGAACGATTCAACCATTGCCTTATGCAATTTCTCAAAGGATAATTCTTCTCCGTGAACTGCTTTGGACCTTACTCCATAAAGTTTCCGCACTTTGTCAAATTTTTCTTTACGGGCTATCCCTCTTTCTTCTAAGAGAGAAGCTACTTGAATCGATAATCTATAAACGACTTCGGAGTTAATCCCAAAAAGAGCTTCTATACCACTCCATAACTGAGCTATTGCCACGCGTGGGCTAGATGCATACTGCCACTCTACCGCAGCTGCAAGAGCAAATCTAAATCCCTCTGATTTTGCCGCGAGGTCATTGAATTTTTCAAAATTATCGTTAATCCAATCTGCATCTTCCTTCGTCAATATTGTCTTTACATTCTCAGGAACTAATAAGCTAGTGTGCAGGTCTAAAAGTTGCCCTTTAAACGGTGGTAATGCCCTTCTAGGGGAATTTACAGCAGATTCTAGACCCTTCTCTTCTAATTCCTCTTTAAAGATTCCCTTCGTTCGTTCTTGATGTCCTGCTATCACATTCCATGAATATGAACTGGATGCAAGTGGCAAATATGCATTAAAACCTTTCAATTTTATCAATGCTGACGCAAGCCATGCCCTATTTAACGTATCATATCCCGGCTTATTAATAGCCGTATCCTGGTCCGTCTCTATTTCACAAATACATCTAGGTAAAAACGGCTCTAACATTGCCCATTCTCTAAATCCTGCTGCACCTGCAGCAGCAAGGTCGAACACCGATATATCACCATCGAGACGCCGAATATAAACTCCAGGCCCCAACTTTAAAAATAATTCTTCAACGTCTAAATTCCAAGTCAATATATAATAATTACCGTGATATGTTTCCATACTATTAAATATTCTATCACATACTACTAAGTATTCATTGTGCCATTATAAAGGTTGCACTTCACTTATCTTCGTTTATAGCTTTATCAATCACATCAGTCAGTTCTGCATCTAATTGAGCCTCATTACCAATAACTACACCAGCTTCACTAAGCTCACATCTCAACAGATATAACGTAGCCTTTAGAACATACATAGCTTCAACAGCGTCAGTACATTCCCTTTTCAATAACTTAGTGACCTTGCAACCCACCTTCTGCAAACGACCTACATCCAGATTTAGAATATCACCTCTAGATTCCATACTACCTCCCTTCAAACAACAAATAAATCACGACAAGCCTTCCATTTTCATCAGCTCAGGCAGAATAATCTCATCACGCACTCTCTTGGGCATACGTGACAGCTTTACCAATATACCAGGATACATCTGGTCAGGATAAACGCCATAATTGCGTTTAAACCACCGTGACCACGATACCCAGCCTGGGAACACCCAACCAGCACTCATAATATACTTATGCACATGATACGACTGCCTATGCAGATACTTGCCAACATCTAGCAGTCTCAATATCCTTGCCTATTGCCATCAAGTCCATATATACCTTTTCAGCTAGGCTTGCCATCTTCCAGACCTCCTGCTTGACTTTCACCCAAGCACTCCTTTAAAATCTCTCCTTAATTTGCCAACTGAACATGTACATCACGTTCTAAAGTAGAAAATCCATACTTTATTGACTGTTTGTCCATGTTGACTTAGAATATATTTTCGTGCATAATGCCCACATAGCTCAGTAGGTAGAGCACATTCTTGGTAAGAATGGGGTCACCAGTTCGAATCTGGTTGTGGGCTTGGAAATAAAAGGAGGTTAAGATGGCTAAGAAAGTTTATGAGCGTGTTAAGCAACATATCAATGTGGGCACTATCGGACATGTTGACCATGGGAAAACCACACTGACTGCAGCCATGACACAGGTATTATCGAAAGCAGGCTTTGCACAATTCCGACCCTATGATTCCATAGATAATGCTCCTGAAGAAAAAGCTCGTGGACTAACGATTGCCATTTCCCATATTGAGTATGAGACTGAGAAGCGTCATTATTGCCATGTTGACTGTCCCGGGCATGCCGACTATATCAAGAACATGATAACTGGAGCTGCTCAGATGGATGGAGCTGTTTTGGTGGTCGCTGCTGATGACGGGCCTATGCCACAAACCAGGGAACACATCCTTCTGGCCCGGCAGGTGAACGTTCCTCGCATAATGGTGGCTCTCAATAAAGTAGACCTGGTAGATGACCCCGAGTTGTTAGATTTGGTAGAGATGGAAGTTAGAGACTTGCTGAAAAAGTACCAGTTTCCTGGTGACGAAGTTCCCATTGTGAGGGTAAGTGCTCTTAAGTCTCTGGAATGTGGCTGTGGAAAGAGAGACTGCAAATGGTGTGGAGGAGTATGGAAGTTGTTGGATGCTATAGATAGTTATATTCCCATGCCCAAGAGGGAAAGGGACAAACCATTCTTGATGCCAATAGAAGATGTTTTCAGTATCAAAGGACGGGGCACTGTGCCTACAGGCCGAGTAGAGCGCGGTGTAATCAAAGCCGGTAATGAAATAGAGATAGTAGGATTAAAGGAGACGAAGAAAACAGTGGCGATTAGCTTAGAGATGTTTCATAAGACCATGAACGAAGCAGAGGCCGGCGATGCTGTTGGAGTCCTATTGCGAGGCGTAGAACGAGATGAAATAGAACGGGGTCAGGTTCTAGCAGCGCCAGGGACGGTCAAACCTCATACCGAAGCCGAGGTTGAAGTATATATTTTGACCAAGGAGGAAGGCGGCAGGCATACACCTTTCTTCAATGGTTATAAACCCCAGTTTTTTATCAGAACCCTGGACGTTACGGGCGAAATAAGTCTTCCCGAGGGTGTGGAGATGGCTATGCCCGGTGACAACCTGGCGCACATGAAGATTAAGACCATTTACCCTGTGGCTATGGAACAGGGATTGCGCTTTGCTATCAGGGAGGGTGGCAAGACAGTTGGTGCTGGCGTGATTAGCAAGGTTATCGCATAAATATCGACTCATACGCATTTGAGACTTTTAGATAGGCATGGCTAAGAAAAAGGGTGATTTACGCGTAATTATCCAGCTGGCGTGTAATCAATGCTCGCAGAGAACATATACTACGACGAAGAACAAGAAAAATGATTCGCAACGGCTGGAGCTGAATAAGTATTGCCCTAATTGCCGTGTCTATACTATTCATAAAGAGACAAAGTAACTCATGACAACTCACGCTAATAAAGCGAGTGCCAAGTCCGCTCCGGCCAAAAAATCGAGGTTCCATTTCTTTGCCGAAGTAGTAGCTGAACTGCGAAAAGCACACTGGCCAACAAGGCAGGAAGCTCTGAGGTTGAGTATTCTAGTGCTGTGTGTGTGTGTTGCTGTGGGACTTGTTTTGGGTGCTTTTGATTGGATTTTTACACAGCTATTCTGGCTTCTAGGTGCTAAATGATTGACGGAGAATGGTACTTATTATATGTCTCTTCGGGTCACGAGGAACAGGCCAGGAGGAATTTGGAGCAACGTATCAAGTATATGGATGTAGGTGACAAGATATTTGATGTAGTGATACCCACAACTAAAGAGATTGAAATCAAAGCTGGAAAGCGGCATACGATGACCAAGAAAGCTTTTCCCGGCTATATCATGGTAAACATGAAATTAGATGAACATAGCTGGGACATAGTACGCAACACACCTGGGGTCGCTGGTTTTGTGAGTGCTGGTACCAAACCTGTTCCTTTGCCTAAACCAGAGGCGGATGCTATCCTGCAACGTATGGAGGAAGCTCCCACCGAAGTTAAAATGACTTTTAAGGAAGGGGATAGTGTGCGTGTAACGAGTGGGCCTTTTATTGATTTCATTGGCAAAGTAGAGCAGGTTAATCTGAGCAAAGGTAAGGCAGTAGTTTTACTATCGCTCTTCGGCCGGGAAACACCTGTGGAATTGGACCTCCTGGGGATAGAAAGGATATAACATGTTCTGAGTGGAAACCCAGAACGCAATGAAAGAGAGAATCAATAATGGCGAAGAAAGTTAAAGCGATCATTAAATTGCAGATATCTGCTGGTAAGGCTACTCCAGCGCCACCTGTGGGCCCTGCTTTAGGGCAGCATGGTATTAATATCATGGCTTTTTGTAAGGAATATAATGAACGAACTGCTTCTCAAGAAGGTTTCATCATCCCTGCTGAGATAACTGTATATGAAGATCGCTCCTTTATCTTTACAACCAAGATGCCGCCTGTTTCTGATTTGTTGAGGCGTGCCTTGGGCGTGGAGAAGGGTGGCGGTAATGCCGGCACCGAGAAAATAGGCAAGATAAGCAAAGATAAACTTTATGAGATTGCGCGGAACAAAATGAAGGACCTCAATACGACTGATATTGATAAGGCAGCGAGCATTGTTGCCGGCACCGCTCGGAGCATGGGAGTTGAGGTAGAATAAATCTAGGTTTTCAAAAATTAGTAGAATCTGAGGGTATAAGTAAGTGGCAAAACTAAAACATGGTAAGAAATACCAGGAAGCTAGTAAACTTGTCGATAAGTCAAAGGCCTATTCTCTTGAAGAAGCAATCGAGCTAGCTAAGAAAACTTCCTACGCCAAATTTGATGAGACCGTTGAGCTCCATTTGAGAATGGGAATCGATCCCCGCAGCGCTGACCAACAAGTGCGTGGTGTAATTCTACTGCCTAATGGACTGGGGAAGAAGACGAGAGTGCTCGTCTTTACCCAAGGTGAAGGGGTGAGGTTGGCTCAAGAAGCAGGTGCTGACTATGCTGGAGCCGACGAGCTTATTAAGCAAATTGAAGGTGGCTGGCTTGATTTTGATGTATCTGTTGCCACTCCTGATATGATGCCTAAAGTAGCCAAGCTCGGTCGTATTTTGGGGCGGCGAGGTTTGATGCCCAATCCCAAGTCTGGCACCGTAGTACAGTCTCAAGATCTAGCACGGGTTATAAATGAATCCCGTAAAGGCCGGGCTGAATTTCGTTTGGATAGAACAGCTATTATTCATTTGCCCATTGGCAAGATCAGTTTTGATAAAGACAAGCTCTTGGAAAATCTGGCAGCAGTGGTCGACGCTATTGTTAAAGCGAAACCCAGTGGGGCTAAAGGACAATATATTAAGAGCGCATTTCTATCTACCGCCATGGGGCCAAGCTTTAAACTAGATATTTCATCTATGCTTGCTGTCTCAAGTCTTTTAAGCAAGTAACTTAGCCACAGGCTCGCAAATCCTATAAGGTTTATATTCAAAAAAGTTGCTATTTCCATGACTATGCCTCTTGGGATTAACACAGACAAAATTCATAATAACCTTGAATCCAGATAGGACTCAGTAAATGAAAGCTCTAATAATCTATATCTCTGTGCATCATGGCAACACCGAAAAGGTTGCTAAGGCGATGGCAAATATTCTTAATGCTGACTTGTTACAGTTGCAACAAACAAATGCCGGCATGCTTGAGCAGTATGACTTGATTGGTTTTGGCTCAGGGATTTATTTTGGCAAGCATCATGAGAGTCTATTGGATTTTGTCGATAGGCTGCCCATGCTCA
>JBEKTM010000092.1:0-6078 GCA_049516035.1 Dehalococcoidia bacterium | reverse complement strand
AGCTCTCTCATTAACGAAGTCCTGTATAAAAGACTGGCCCGCCTCTTTTACCGAGCTAAGGAGAGGCCAGGCGAGTGTGATGGTATTATTGGCACCGAGTACATCGATAAGGTGGTTAACATTGACCAGTCGCCAATTGGTCGTACCCCGAGGAGCAACCCGGCTACTTATACAGGGACATTCACCCCTATTCGAGAACTTTTCGCCACTGTTCCTGAATCTAAAATGCGTGGTTATCCCCAGGGACGCTTTTCCTTCAACGTAAAGGGGGGCAGATGCGAAGCCTGTCAGGGGGCGGGCTACGTTCAGATTGAGATGCAATTTCTGCCCAATGTCACTGTCCCCTGCGAGGTATGCAAGGGGAAAAGATATAACCGTGAAGCGCTGGAAATTCACTTTAAAGGAAAAAACATTGCCGAAATCCTGGATATGACGGTAGACGAAGCTTTGCCCTTCTTTGACCACTTCCCTAAAATCAAAAACAAGCTGGAAACCCTCCGAGACGTAGGTCTGGGGTATATTTGCCTGGGGCAGCCAGCACCGACCCTTTCTGGAGGTGAGGCCCAGCGAGTAAAATTAGCTACTGAACTATCCCGCCGCTCCACAGGCAAAACGCTTTATATACTGGATGAGCCAACCACCGGCCTGTCCTTCTCAGATATTGCTTGCCTCTTAAAGGTGCTACAGCGCCTGGTGGATTACGGAAACACGGTAATTGTCATTGAGCACCACATGGATGTGGTCAAAAACGCCGATTGGGTCATTGACCTGGGTCCGGGAGCTGGCGATGAGGGAGGCTACCTTGTGGATGCTGGCACGCCTGAAGAATTGACCCAAAACGATGCCTCTTTCACTGGACAATATCTACGTGGTATATTATTAACGCAGCGGGAAAAGGTATTAACATGACATCAAAGCTCAACAGGGACGAAATTCTTGATTCCGTCTATGACAATGTCCAGGAGAGGAATATGATTAAGCATATGTTAGCCACCGAGGCTATTATGCGGGCTTTGGCCAGGAAGTTGGGAGAGGATGAAGAAGAGTGGGGCATTACCGGGCTCATCCACGATATTGATATGGAACTGGTTGAAGGTGATATGAGTAGCCATGGCAAATTGAGCGCCGACATCGCCCAGGAGCTTGGAGCCAGTGGGACTATGGTCCATGCTATTTTGTGCCATAACGAAGCTCATGGCGTTCTCCAAGAAACAAAATTGGATAAGGCCCTTTTTTGTGCTGACCCCCTGAGCGGGCTGATCACTGCCGCTGCTCTGGTTCGTCCCGATAAAATAAGCGGACTAACCACTAAATCAGTAATGAAACGCTTTCGCGAAAAAAGCTTTGCTGCTGGAGTTAATCGGGAGCAAGTGGCTCAGTGTCAAGAAATCGGACTGGGACTGGAAGAGTTCATCGACCTGGGAATCGAAGCCATGAGAGGGATCTCCTCAGAACTGGAATTGTGACACTGAATTCTGTAGCACAACCCTTTAGAGTCGCGCCGCACCAAGCTAAATCCTCGCATTAAATTTCTGAATATCCTTTAGAAATAGAGTAGGTGATTAGTATTTCGGATTCGGCATATGCCCGATTAAACCGATAACACAGACGCTTAAGCTGGAACTAAACTCTCACCATCTTCATAACCAAATTCCTATTGCAAATTGATTGATATGTTTGATATAGTTAGGTATATTTGGTTATGATTGGAACCTGAATTTTTTAGCCGGGTAGGGAAGGAAGCAGGTATGATAGTAATAAGAAAAATTGCTCATGGAAGAAATAGAACCACCACACAAAGAGTTAGAAGCGTTACCTAAAAGCGGAGAGATATACAAGGCCCTCGTAGCATACTCCCAGGATGCCATACTGGGGGTGAATCGTAAAGCGACAATAATATTCTGGAATAAAGGTGCAGAGCGTATTTTTGGCTATTCAAGCGAAGAGATACTGGGCCAGCCAGTAACCAAGTTGATATCGGAAAAACACAGAGAGGGTCACACAATAGTACTGAGGGCTTTCCTGAGCGGAAATTGCGGGGAAACAAGGACCTTCGAAGGTGAAGCACTGAGAAAAGACGGCTCCACATTCCCCCTTGAATTGTCTTTATCCATTGAGCAGCAAAACGGCAAATTTGTAGGACTTGCCATCGGAAGGGATATCACCGAGCGCAAACACACAGAGCAGGCGTTAAAGGAAAGCGCAGAACGTTATTGCAATCTTTTTGAGATTTGCTTGGAAGCAGTTTTTTCTGGAGACATCCAAGGCAATACGGTAGCGGGTAACAAGGCGCTGGAGAAACTGTGTGGCTACTGTCTGGAAGAATTGGCCGAGATGAAGCCAACAAACATCCTCTCTCCGGAAAGTAGAGAATATCTTTCCCAGCAAGTAGAGAAGATACTAAGCGCAGATGAACCTATATCCAGCATAGTGCGTGAGCTTTTCAGGAAAGACGGCAAAAGAATACTGATAGAACAGTATTTAAATTTCATCGATAGAAAAGATAAAGTTATAGGATTTCAGGAGTTTCGCAGTGACATCGTCGAACACAATATAACAGAAGAACAATTAAAGAGCTCCTTTATCGACCTAACAAAAATCGTTTCTCATGTGATTGAATTCTATGACCCTTATACGGCGAAGCACCAGCAAAGAGTAGCTGAACTGGCCCATCTTGTAGGTGAGAATATGGGTTTGGCTGAGGATGTAGTTGAGAGACTCTACTTCAACGGATTGCTCCACGACATCGGCAAGATTTCCATTCCGAAGAGTATTCTTACCAAGCCGGGTGAACTAGCTGAGGAAGAATGGGCTCTTATCCGCGCCCATACGAAACAAGGTTATAACATATTGAAGGATGCCAATCTTCCCTGGCCAGCAGCCGACGTAGCGCTGCAACACCACGAACGGCTAGATGGCTCGGGCTACCCTAACGGTATCACAGAGGATAAGCTAGGCCTGGAAATCGGCATTCTCGCTGTCTGCGATGTGGTGGAAGCCATGAGTTCCCATCGCCCTTATCGGCCAGCAAGAACCACAACGGATATTCTAAAAGAGCTCAAAGACGGCAGGGGAATAAAGTACAATGCCAGTGTAGTGGATGTGATGCTGCTGAAGATTGAAAGCGGGGAATTCAGGTCTATGTGGAATTGAAGAAATTCGAGAAGCACAGCTACATAAAATTCAATTCCTTAACGACGTCAAGGAAGGTTTCAAAGGGTTTATATTTAAGATTGTTCTCCCTGCAGTACGCCAACAAGTCGCCTGTGGCAAAAACATGGTGAGCGTATTTTGCTGGAGCAACATCGGAATCACCATTCCCTATATATATTACTCTGTATCCTAGCTTTCGAAACGATTGGATGTATGCCTCTTTAAAGCCATCCTCTAATTTTTTGCCATCTGGCCCCACATAGTGGACTCCCATTCCTTCATGGTGGAAGGAAGCTTGTACAGCATGCACTTCGACATTCCCCAGCCCCAGGTCCTTCAGCACAGCCTTTATGTACAACTCCAGACCGTTGCTCACAATCACCAATCTGAAGCCTTTGTTCAGACAATAATTTACCAGTTCGTGAAATCCAGCTCGCACTTTGACTTCGCCTTTTAGTGCCCCGAGCAGTGTATGTTTATCAATTTTAACCATGGCAAAAGCCCTGGTATTGAACTCCCCGACAGATATCTTGTGCTGTTTATACTCCCTCAGCAACCGTCGCCAATCTCCCTGAGCAAAGATGTCCAAAAGAAAGAAGCTAATATCTTCTTCAGTCACTGTACCGTCGAAATCACATTGAACTAAGGTCTTCACCGTTGACATTCAGCACAATATATCTATAACTTTACTACTCTTGCCTCGCGCTCAGAGACAAATATAGTTAGATTAGCATACTATATTAAGGAGATAAAGGCTAAGCTCTCTGTTAACATGTAAATTGACAGCATCCATTTTTGAAGCTATCATTTACTCTTCGTGGGAGACATAGAACACAAGCCGACACTGGCTGAAGTAGCCGACGCTTTTCTATCACATTTACCGCCGGAAGAAAGAGGAAAAATACAGGCAGAGATATTTAAATTCGCCCGATGGCTTGGCTCATCCCGGCAGGTGAATGACATCAGCCCTGTGGATGTAGCTAGCTACGGCGAGCAGATTATCCCATCAGCAGCTAAACCTATCAAATCCTTTCTGACGTACATCAAAAAACAGGGGTTCAGCAACACAAATTTAGCTCCCCACCTCAAGGCAAAAAAAGGTTCTGCAAAAACCGTCACTGTTTGGCAAGGTAACCAAATCCAGGCTACCTTGACCGCACAAGGCTACGTAAAATTAGAGAAGGAATTAGCTCGCCTGAAAAATCAACGTTCCCAAGTTATTGAGGAGATGCAAAAAGCAGCCGCTGACAAGGACTTCCGAGAAAATGCCCCCCTGGCAGCAGCTAGAGAGCAAAAGGCACATCTGGATGGAAGAATTAAGCAAATAGAGGCAATCTTAAATCAGGCAAAGATAATTGGGGAAGCCCAGGATATATCCAAGGCAAAATTCGGAGACACAGTGGTACTTCGTGATTTATCCTCAGGTAAAGAGTTCAGCTATACTTTAGTCGACCCCCGAGAAGCAAACCCAGTCAAGGGTAAACTTTCTGTTGCTTCCCCACTGGGCAAAGCAATCCTGGATAAAGAAAGGGGACAAACAGTTGAAGTTGCCGCCCCTGCTGGTACCTTCTGCTGCCGTATTGAAAGCATTATGGCTCTCTCAACGGAAGGAAAAGTGGGTCCGCAGTAACATAAAGAACTGCCGGATGCAAATGAGCAAGACGGGACTTAAGCTACACTAATCTTCGTCAGCTTCATCTGTGAGAAGATTTTAAGGTTTGTTGATTCGTCCGACGTGTGGCATAATGAATTAAGTCGCAGGACATGGAGGGATCGCATAGTGGTCTAGTGCGGGCGCCTGCTAAGCGCTTACTCCGAGTTAAATCGGGGTCGAGGGTTCGAATCCCTCTCCCTCCGCCAAAAAGTCAAAGGACTAAATAATGCTTATGATTGATTATTGTCCGCTCGCTTCAGGTAACGCTTCCACCGAGTATTTACCCAACCCTGCAGTGCATTAACCTGCTCTTCGGTAATATTCTTGAACCTTCCTTGCTCCGTAAGATATTCTCTCAACGGCTTCAGGTTACCCCGCCGGGCAATGGACTCACTGGCTGCAGTGAGGCGGAAAACGCCATCCTCAACCTCATAAAGTACCACCCATCCTGTTTCCACTGCGAGCTTACCAATTTTGATAGTGTCACTGAAGGGAAAACTCCACCCCGGGGGGCAGGGTGTGAACACATGTATGAACCTGGTCTCCCGTATCGTTTTGGCTTTCCTGACTTTTTCGTAAAGGTCCAGCGGATAGGAAGCATTTGCAGTAGCAACATAAGGGATGTCATGTGCCTCCATTATGGCTGTTATATCTTTCTGATTCTGCTGCTTGCCCAGGATTGGCGTAGTACCTGAAATCGCACCCAGTGGCGTGGAGCCTGAGCGCTGATTCCCTGTATTCATATAGCCCTCATTGTCGTAACAGATATAGAGAAAATCAGTTTGCCTTTCAGCGGCGGCGCTCAGCGCTTGGATTCCTATATCGTGTGTCCCACCGTCACCAGCAATAGCCAGCACGGTCAACCCTTCTTTGCCCAAGGCTTTCAGCCCGGCAACCAAGCCAGTAGCCGATGCCGCAGTGGTAGCGAATGGCGTATTTACACAAGGGACAGTGACAGATGTTACCGGATACATACCATGCAGTACTGTGAGACAACTAGCGGGCACCGTCGCAATAATCTGCCCATCCAGCGCTTTTAGAATATGCCGATAAGCGAGCGACAAGGCGCAGCCAGGACAGGTCCTGTTACCTGGCAATAGATATTCCTTTTCGGTCATGTTGACAGCAGTAGTCTTCATCGTATAATCGCTCTCAAATGGCACATATCCATTCGGGATATTCTGCGTTTAAATCGCCCTCTTTCACTGATAACAGCGATTTGTTTACTGCATCCACCATTTCTCTGGCTTTAACGTCACGGCCACCCAGTC
>JBEKTM010000091.1:0-10396 GCA_049516035.1 Dehalococcoidia bacterium | reverse complement strand
TTGCCCTGGTTGTTATTGTGGTGCTTTTGCTTATAGCCAGGGGAAGGCAATATCAACAACCCTCAAACCTCGCTATACTTGGTATGTGCTTAGTGGTTCTGGGGATTATTTTCGGTGATAATCGTCTGATAGGTTACCCTCTCATAGGTGTCGGAGTTCTTCTTTCAGTAATTGAGGCTATTAGAAACAGAAGATAATAATTTGAGGTAGGCTTTCTGTCAACATGGCTATGAAATAGCCGGCTCACACGAGGAAGAATATCAATCAAAGCCAGATGCCAGGGTAATCAAGACACTAATCCGGTATCAGGTGAAAAAGAAAAACCGATAGTCTCATCAACGCGTGCATGGGATGGCAAATATCTTCATGTTTGTGCAGTGATATAAGAAACTGATAGATGAAATTCTGCGATACTATTATGATTGACCTTAGAAATCGCTTTCAATTTGTTTAACAGTAATAATACGTGACGCTAGTCTGTCTATTGTATCACTATCATATCTACTACCTTTAATATCTCTTAATTTCCCTATCATTTCGTTGATTTGACGTTCTTCGTCTATAATTATGTACTTAATATCATCTGCCTTAAAGGAAAGCCTAGTTTCATCCGTTTCAAGCTTTTTGTTTGCATCCGCTAGCTTTTCCGGTTGTTTATATATGTGCCTTTGTATAGACAATTCTATTTTGTTTTTCTTCAAGACACTTCTATGTGACACGTAGCGCCACTCATGCTCATCATAGAACCTTATATTCTCTTTGGTAACACGCCCATTTCTATATAAAATTCCCTTATACGGTTTCATATACAGCATGACTTCATAAAACGCCTGTGCAATTGGACTGGTATCCCACAGAAGGCCATTTGTTACCACGCTTACTCTATTTGCCATATGTGAATTTTTATTGAAGTAAATAACTGGATTAAGCCCCTTGCTTATCCCCCATTCTTTTGTCATTCCCAGTCCATATCTACCATATGTTTCAATATGATTCATTAGTTGAGATAATGGAATGTCACAAAAGCAAACCATCGGGAAAGCATCTTCTGCAAATGGTTGCTTATCTTTGTCTACCAAATTGAATTCTTCGTAACAATATCTAGGGTAAAATGTATTATCAAGTATGCCTAGGAGATTCTCAAAACAAGATGTAAAGTGAAACAGTGAATCAGGGCTCAACCTACTCATAATTTTTTGACCTGCCTCTATTAATCAATTTACCCACTACCATATATGATGTCAAGAGCATCTTCTTAATCGACCCCATTATGCTCGAAATCAAACCAAAAAGGGAAATAGTTAATAAATCCCTGGCCCGATTGAATAATGAAAAAACAGCTGTTTATACTTTCACTGAATAAAAAAGGTATGGAATATTGATACGCATCGTTGGGCAAACATTCCAATGTTTTTCGCTAGCCCTTAGTCGCTGGTTCAAATCCAGCCGTTGCCACTTATTATTTCCGGACTGAGCTCCGTTAATAGATTGTGAGCATGTGGAATAACATTGTTTCGGAGAGAAAATGAAGGTAGCTGGAATCGCTGCATCATTTATTTTCACGAGGGATCGAAATTATGTCAGGGTTTGTCTGCCTCATTACTTGGATAATTGAAACGGGGAAAGGAGCTGAACCCCCTACACCACCTTCAATCCTCTGAATTTCTCTCGCCCCAAAAACAAAAAAGCCTGCTTCTTCAAGGTCTTTGACTGCCTGCGTTAGGTCAAACTCAAAACGAACACGTGTACTTGGGTCGGCATCAATCCCCAAATCGCACCAACCTTGGATTGACTGAAAGAAACTGCCGACCAGATCAACTTCCTCTTGTGTAGTCAGTTCGTCATTCTGAAGTGAACCTGCATCGCAACCCGTCACCATATTCAAAATTTCTCGACCATTGGTAAGTCTAATGAGATAATCAGGGATATTTTGCTTTATTCTTCTTATTTTGATGGGAGTGATTTTTTGAAATGGGATATCAGTTTTTCGAGCCAAATTCTCGGCCTGAAATGTCTTGTATAAGCGCTCTTTGACATCTACGGAGCCTAAAACTTGGTTTGTCTTACCAATTCGAATATAAGGAACATTGGAAGCATAATATAATGTTCCCTCATCTCCTTTACCAATGCTAACAACACCAATTGTCTTACCTTCTACGTCAAATTGTTCGATCGTTGGATTCAGAGGTGGTTGAGTGCTTGATCGTAATCTAGTAGTAAAGTTCTCGATCGTATTCTTACCTATTGTGACCCCTACTATATCCCCATCGTCGTTTACTCCAAAAAATACACTTCCGCCCTCGGCCTGTGTAAATGCACACAGAGACCTTATTGCCTCATCTTGCTCAGCGAAGCTCGTTTTGAATTCTGTGTGTTGCCCTTCGCCACTTTCTATTTTAGATAATAACTGTGATTTATCCATTAGTGATAAAGCCTAAAAGAGCGCGACCAAAGTAATGCCTTTACTATTCTATCGTCATAATTGAAAGGACACAAGGCGTTGCTGCAAGTTGGAATGACATGGCTTTTCTCAAGCAAAAGTTCGGAATGCTTCAGCCGCCGCCAGCTTTTATATCAGAGGCCCGGAACCAAAAGGCTGGCATCTGGGGCAGAAGCAGGTGCCACGGTTCTGTGTCTATGTAACAGAATATTCTTGACCGGCATAGATTAATTTTAGTAAAGTTCTTGAACCACCGAGCAGGAGGGGAGTAAGGATGAATTATCTACTACAGCCCAAAAAATATAAAAGCCTTATGGCCGACGAGGGATCAAGAGCCATCATGAACAATACGATTGCTTTCTTCGAAAAGATGGGCAAGGCCAGGGTTCTCGATGATTACGACAAAAAGGTCTGGTACAGTGAGTTTGTCAAATTCATCGGCAAGGAGCAGATCTTTGCCAAGCTGCTGACGCCCAAGGAATATGCCGGCGGAGATCCCGACTATCGCTGGGACACGGCCCGCAACAGTGAATATGCCGAACTTCTGGCCTTCTACGGCCTGGGCTACTGGTACTGCTTCCAGGTGAGCATCCTGGGCCTGGGCCCAATCTGGATGAGTCAAAATGAAAAGGCGAAAAAGAAAGCAGCCAGGCTCCTCAAGAAGGGGGCGATTTTTGCGTACGGCCTTTCTGAGAGAGCCCACGGCGCAGACATTTATTCCACCGAAACCTCACTCACGCCAATGCCTGACGGTACATGGGTGGCGAACGGGGAAAAATATTACATCGGCAACGGCAATGAAGCGGAAATGGTGTCCACTCTGGGCAAAATCAAGGACGGCACTGACGACTACACTTTCTTCGTCACCAACTTCCGCCACAAGGCCTACGAGCTCAAGAAGAACGTCGTCTCCCACCAGGAATACGTGTCCAACTTCGCCCTGCACGACTATCCCATCACAGAGGACGACATCCTCTCCCGGGGCTCCTATGCCTGGGACTGCGCGCTCAACACCGTGAACATCGGCAAATTCAACATCGGTCCCGGATCCATCGGGATTGCTGAACACTGCTTCTACGAGGCCATCACCCATGCATCCAACCGCATCCTCTACGGCATGCGGGTCACGGACATGCCCCACGTGCGGAAGAACTTCATGGATGCCTGGCTGCGCCTGGTGGCCATGAAGCTCTACCAGCGCCGCGCCACTGATTATTTCAGGAATTCCAGCCAGAACGACCGCCGCTACCTGCTCTACAACCCCACGAGCAAGATGAAGGTGACCCTGCAGGCCGAAGAGGTGGTCAGCCTGCTCTGGGAAGTGATCGCAGCCAAGGGATTTGAAAAGGACACCTACTTTCACATGGCAACCGCCGATATCATGGGCCCGTCCAAGCTCGAGGGAACGGTCCACGTGAACATCCAGCTCATCCGCAAGTTCATGCAAAACTACTTCTTCAACCCTGCCGAGTATCCACCGGTAGCTCCGGACCTTTTGGGAAAAGACGACCTGTTCCTCTTCAATCAGGGCCCCACCAGGGGACTGGGAAAAATACAGTTCCACGATTATAAGCCTGTCTTCGAGGCCAATAAGGGCCTGCCCAATGTGGCTGCCTTCATGAAGCAAATAGATATTTTCAAGGAGATGCTGGAAAGGGCGGGCCCGGACAAGGCCCAGGATATGGACCCCTCGTGGTCTCTACCTGTGGGCGAGATGTTCTCCATTGTTGTGTATGGACAGCTCATCCTCGAGCAGGTCGGTATCAACGGAATCGATTCAGACATCCTGAACCAGATGTTTGATTTCATGGTGCGTGATTTTGCTCAATTTGCCATGCAAATCTACGGCAATCATAGTTCCAAGGATGCACAACGAAATTATTGTGTCAAGATTATGCTTATTAAGGCAGTGCCAAATTCCGAGCAATATAACAGTGTGTGGGAGCAGTATGTTTCCGTTTTGAACGGCGAGTACGCCATGAATGAGTAGATTGGCGATGAGCGTCAGAATGTGGAAATATGATCTGTCGGAACTCCTCTTGAGATGTTATTCAAGACGAAGGAATAACGGCTGAAGAAGCCGCTATTTCCTGCAATTTCGAAGACACAACGCTCCGGATGCTTGTTATCGCAGCGCGAATTCAAAGACACTATGTAATTCAGGCTTCCGAGCCTGGCTATCATAAGCCTTTGGTCGCTGGTGTAAATCCAGCCGCTGCCAGCTTTTATATCAGAGGCCCGGAACCAGAGGGTTGGCATCTGGGGCAGAAGCAGGTGCCACGGTTCTGCACCGGGACCCGCTCGATGGTGCTGCCGCAAATGGGGCAGGGTTCGCCTCCCTTATGAGCAACCTTAAAATCGAAATGGGCTGTGCCCAGCTCGCCTTCGGGGCGGACGTAGGTATCCACGCTGGCGCCTTTGCTGCCGATGGCTGCCTCAAGCACTTTGCGGATACAATTATGTAAAGTTCGCACTTCTGCGGGCGACAAGGCGTCGGCTTTTCTCAGAGGGTGAATGCGGGCGGCAAAGAGGGCTTCATCGGCATACATATTACCGATTCCGGCGACAATAGTCTGGTCGAGAAGCGCAGCTTTTATGGAGATGTGACGCCGACTTAACCTTTGCCCCAGAGTGCCCGGGGTAAAGTTTTCATCCAGCGGCTCGGGACCCAGCTTGCCGACCACAGTATCGGTATCATCCACCAGCCACATCAACCCCAGCCGGCGCCGGTCTCTGAAAACAAAGCGGTGCCCATTAGAGAGGTGAAAAACCGCCCGGGCATAGCGCTCAACTTCCTTGGGATTCAACAGCAAGCTGCCGGTCATCCTGAGATGTATGATCAGGGACCAGCCATTCAATAGGTGAAAAATGAGATACTTCCCCCGGCGCTCAAGGCTTTCTACCTTATGCCCTATTAATCCGCTACGGACTTCTTCAGCAGAACAACCACACACCAGCTCGGTATCTAAGATAGTAACTTGAGTGAAGCTTTGCCCCACGACCCAGGGCGCAAGCTCGTTCTTAATCGTCTCGACTTCAGGCAGTTCAGGCATTTTCTCAGGCCCTCTACCGAGACCAGTCTATTGATATACTTCCCGTCGATGGCCTACAGCAAAGACTGTAACCACATATCCCTTGTCATCGATAGTATATAAGACCCTATAATCGCCCGCTCTGAGACGATATTCTTCACGACCGCTAAGCTTCTTTGCGCCTCTGGGCCTGGGATTGTCTTCCAACAAAAGGATTTTTCTACTGATGTGTCTATGAATTAGTGCTGGAAGCTTATCCATCTCCTTCTCAGCAGAAGGGATGATTCGGACCTGGTACTTCACGCCTTACGAGCCCGCTCTTTTCTGTCAGCTAGGTATTCTGTAAAAGGCCTGGATGGCTCTCCTTGCCGCTGCTGGATAAGAGCTAAATCGAGAATATCTTCTCTGAGCTGAGGATCTTCCAACAAACGGGCAATCACTGTCTCCCTTTCTGCTTCAATTCAACTGCCTTCATTACCTGCCTCCCTTACATCATAACATAAAAAATACCGACAATTCCTTTATCCGAACTTTTGTTGATGTACACCCAGTTTTGGCCTTTGAGTTTTGAATTTGTTCAGGATTTAGATATTAGGATTTGGGATTTATCAATCTATCCCATTTCGGCCCAGTTCTTGCCCAGCTTGATATCTATTTTCACGGGGACACGAAGCTCGAAAGCCCGGGGCATAAGCTCACTAACCAGGGACTTCATTTCCGCCACTTCTGCCTCGGGCACCTCGAAGAGCAATTCGTCGTGTATTTGCAACAGCATCTTGCTCTTGAGATTCCGCTTCTCCATTTCCCGGTGTAGATTTATCATGGCAATTTTAATGATGTCGGCAGAGCTGCCTTGCACCGGAGCATTTATAGCCATGCGCTCCGCAGCCTCCCTGACCATCCGGTTGGCAGAGTTGATTTCGGGCAGGAACCGTCTCCTACCCAACACCGTCTGGACATAGCCCAGCTTGCGGGCTTGCTCCCTGGTGGCTTCCAGATATTCCTTCACCTTAGGATATTTCTCGAAATACAGGGCGATGAATTGAGCAGCTTCCTCCCGGCTGAGATTGGTGGCTTGCTCCAAGCCATAATCGCTCATGCCATAAATAACCCCGAAATTGACCGTCTTAGCATTTCGGCGCATCTCGGGGGTCACCTCTTCTTCAGGAATGCCCAAGAGTTTAGCGGCGGTACTGGCATGGATATCTTCGTCCTGGGCAAAGGCGGCAATGAGACCGGGGTCTTGAGAGAGGTGAGCCAGTACCCTGAGGTCAATCTGGGAATAATCGGCGCTTAAAAGATATGCCCCGGGCGGAGCTATGATGGCTTTCCTTATCTTATTCCCCATCTCCGTCCTTATAGGTATATTCTGGAGGTTGGGGTCGCTGGAGGAGAGCCGGCCGGTAGTCGTGCCCGTCTGGTTGAAATTGGTATGCACCCTCCCCGTCTTATGGTTAATAAGCGCGGGCAGGGCATCAACATAGGTTGACTTGAGCTTGCTGAGCTGGCGATATTGCAGTATGAATTCGATTACCGGATGAACGCCCCTCAATGCCTCCATAACCGAGGCCTCGGTGGAATAGCCGGTCTTCGTTCTGCGAGACTGGGGCAGGTGGAGGTCTTCAAAAAGCACCCTGCCTAACTGTTGAGGTGAATTGATATTAAATTGATGCCCGACACTGCCGTAGATTTCCTTCTCCAGCCTCAGCAGCTCTTTACCCATCTCCAGAGACATCTCACGGAGCAGGTCGGTATCCAACAGAATGCCATTTTTCTCCATAGCCACCAGAACTGGAATTAAAGCCATTTCCACTTCGGTGAAAAGCTGCCACAGTCCCTGCTGTCGTAGCTCGGTTTCCAGATTGTCCCTTAAACTCCAAAGGATATCCACGCTGGCGCAGGAGTGGTCGGCAACTCGGTTTGCCTCCAGCAAAGACAGGGAGCTTTGCTTCTTGCCTGTGCCGGTCAATTCCGCGGGGGTCATTATTTCGGTGCCCAGCTTGTTAAAAGCCAGCGCTTTAAGCCCCAGGTTTTTATCGCCAAGGAGATAAGCAGCGAGCATGGGGTCGAAATTCAGATTCTCAAGCTTCACCCCGCAGCCAGCCAATACCGCCATAACATGCTTGCCATTATAGGCAATCTTGCCCACGCTGGCGTTCTCTAAAATTGGTTTGAGCCGGGCGGTGACCTGGGCTAGCGGCAACTGCGGCGGTTGATTCAAGCCCTGGTGCCCTAGAGGCATATAAAACGCCTTTCCCTGACTTGGCGATAGGGCTATGCCTATCAAATCGGCCATCATAGCTTTTTCGCCCGTAGTTTCCACCTCGATGGCGAGGGCCTGTGATTTTTCCAGTTCGCCTATAAACTGTGCCAGGGCTGTCTCGGTGTTCACCATGGGGGACTTGACTGCCGAGGGCTGAGAGCCCTCAGCTTTCATTCCCGCCTGCCAAAGTTGTACGGCGGGCAGGTGGGGCAGCCTGGGAAGCAAATTTATGAACTCAAGCTCCTGGAAAAGCCTGGCCACCTCGTTCCGGTCATAGTGGCTTACCTGGCAGGTTTTCAGATCCAGCTTGATAGGAACATCTTTGACTATTGTGGACAGCTCTTTATTCCGGAAAGCCTGTGCGTGATATTCGCGTAGCGTGTTCTGCAACTTGGCCGGCGTTATATCTTCGATATGGTTGTAGATTCCCTGGAGGCTGCCATACTGCTGGAGTAATTTAGTGGCTGTTTTCTCACCAACACCGGGCACGCCGGGTATATTGTCCGAGACATCGCCAGACAGCGCTTTAAGGTCAGCGAGTTGTTCCGGTTTGATACCGTATTTCTGCTCTACCGCCTGTTCGTCATAAAGGATGGTATCTGTAAACGTCCGCCGGGGAGCAAGAGTTTTCACTCTGGGCAAAACAGCTTGCAGCATGTCATTATCCCCGGTAACAATGATGGTCTCAATGCCCTGTTCATCAGCCTGCTTGCTTAAGGTGCCCAGGACGTCGTCGGCTTCGAAGCCGTCGATTTCAAAAACGGGGATATGAAAGGCTGCCACCAACTGATGGACCTTTTTTATCTGGCTTTTCAATTCCTCGGGCGTGGCCGGGCGCTGCGCTTTGTATTCCGCAAACATTTCATGTCGAAAGGTCGGGGTGGGACGGTCAAAGGCCACAGCCCAGTGAGTGGGCTTGAAATCAGCAAACACTTTGAGCAGGGTACTGGCAAAACCATAGACGGCATTTACCAGCTCCCCGGTCTTGGGTTGGGTTAGCGGGGGCAGGGCGTGAAAGGCGCGGTGCACCAGAGCATTGCCGTCAAAAAGCAGCAACAACGGTTTCTCTTCTTTGGCCATAGCCTTATTATACTATGGCCCACCGAGTCACTAAACAAAAAAAAGGAGAAATTTAATCCCTCTCAACGAAATCTCAACGACCAAAACGTGATAAAATCAGGCCAGAAAGCTTGACAAATGGCGGAGACTACTCACATTAACACAACCAGGCATAGCCGTTTCTGGGAGATAGACCTTCTACGCACCGTCGCCATAGCAATGATGATAACCTTCCATACGCTCTATCTACTTAATGATCCCTTCCATATCCACAACATTGGCGTGCCCGGTGTGCCTTATAGCTTCTGGTGGTGGTTTCCCAGGGTGACCGCCGGGACTTTTATCTTCCTCGCCGGAGTATCTCTCACAATCACTCGTTCCAGAACAATAAGAATCTCGGGGTTTATGCGGAGAGGCCTGGAAATATTCGCCTGGGGCATGGGGATTACTCTGATTACATGGTTAGCCGCCCCAGATGAATATGTCCGATTCGGCATACTTCACTTCTTCGGGATTGCGTTCATACTCGCGCCGTTCTTTTTAAGATTCCGCTTCATCAACCTGATACTGGGCATCGCCTTTATGGCAGCAGGCATTTACCTGCAGGTACAGAGTATTTATTTCAACTTTCCCTGGCTGCTCTGGCTGGGCCTGATGCCACGCGGCTTTTGGACGTGGGATTACTTCCCGCTGCTGCCCTGGTTCGGCCTCTTTCTTGTGGGGATGTTCTGCGGCAAAATGCTATACCCGCAAGGAAATAGAAGGTTTAATATCCCTGACTTCAACAACAGGATTGTCTCAGCGCTGACTTTGCCGGGAAGATATCCGCTGGTGATATACCTCGCCCAGTGGCCGGCGATTATCGGCGTCTTTCTCCTCCTGTTTCCTGCCAATGTGCTCCCCCTCTTCAAAGAGGCGATCTCTCACCTTCCCTTCTAAGCATAACGCAGAACTGCACCGACGCCCTATAAATTAGTAAAAAAGAACATCATTACGTAGATGCCAAAGTGTATGATAAAACAAGGTAAAAACGACCTCGTTCTGTATGCCACGTAACCCAAAATAAAGCCGCCGGGGATGCAGGCCAGCGTCTCCAAAAAGGGCTTGCCAAAATGAAGCAGCACAAAAGGAATGGCCTGCACAAAGATAGCACCTTTGCCTATCGATTTTTCCAGACCAAACAGCATATAGCCGCGGAACAGAAATTCCCAGGCAAACATGTAAAGTGCGGCGTCGAGCAGCAGCTCGGACCAGTCTATGACATCCTTGTGGTAGTAAGAGCGAAACTCGGGCATTTTACCGACTTCATAGAGAATCAGCGCCATGGCTGCTAGGCAGCCAGCGATTAGAATTATCGAAGGTTTCCAGCGGCCAACGCGGATGCCATAATCCCAAGGCTTATCTCGAAAAAACAAAAAACCCGCCGCCAGCGGGACCAGCAGATAATAAATGAGCTCCGTGGCCCGGGGAAAATCGATGTTTAAAGGATGGTAACGCTGCAGGACCAACACCAGCGTGGATATGCCGACCACTGCCAGAAGGTTCAGGTCATAGCCTCGCAATACCCTGTTTTTGATGTACTTTGGCATCCCAGTTGCGATA
>JBEKTM010000090.1:0-6126 GCA_049516035.1 Dehalococcoidia bacterium | reverse complement strand
TTTGGGGCAAGCCATATTGATAACCCGATAGTCCGAATTCTCTTGGCCCCAGGGTTGTTGTTGCAAGCTATAACCACCAGGGAACCTGACGATGGTCAAATAGAGACTGCTATATCGGCGCTAAACGAGGTCATCAAGATTGACCAAACTGCTGATTCTAGCGGCACTACATAATAAAAGGGAAAGAGGTTGCCATGTTCGCGCTTACCTCACCGGAGATTGTGGAGCGAGGTGTAATTCCAACCAAGTATGCGAATGGAGTATGGGACGTTGTCTAATAACATCCAGTTGGCGTTCTGAATCCCTTTCCTTTTTGTCATTGCGAGGAGCGAGATTCCTCGCTTACGCTTGGAACAGGCTCCGCAATCCCTTCTGTCGTTGCGAGGCTGACGAAGTCAGCCGAAGCAATCTCGTGGAGCCAGTGGGATTGCCACGCTTCGCTCGCAATGACAAAGGACGTGGAGTGCTCGCAACGACAATATAACCGTACCTCCGCCCTTAAGGGCGGAGGTACGGGGGAAAACTCAATTCAGCGTCTTTTTTGTCCGGGCAGCTCTCTTTCTACGCACGAAGAAAATCACCAGTCCCACTGCTACCACCGCCGCTATAATCCCACCAATTAGTTGCCAGTTCATCGGGGGCACCGCAGCTACTAGATTCCAGCCGCCGACCTCGCACTCCCCGTAGTCGTTGTATCCCGCGGCAACCACCGTGCCGTCGTCCTTAAGCCCCACCGTATGACGCCAGCCTGCGGCGACCTGGGCGATGTCCGTCCAGCCGCCGACATTGCACTGCCCGTAGGAGTTGTATCCCACGGCGAGCACGGTGCCGTCGGACTTAACCCCCACCGTGTGAGAGATGCCTGCGGCGACCTGGACGATGTCCGTCCAGCTGCCGACATCGCACTGCCCGTTGAGATTGTCTCCCACGGTGAGCACGGTGCCGTCGGCCTTAAGCCCCACCGTGTGAGAGATGCCTGCGGCGACCTGGACGATGCCCGTCCAGCCGCCGACATCGCACTGCCCGTAGACGTTGTATCCCACGGCGAGCACGGTGCCATCGGCCTTAAGCCCCACCGTGTGACTTCTGCCTGCGGCGACCTGGGCGATGCCTGTCCAGTCGGTGACATTGCACTGCCCGTCGTCGTTGTCTCCCACGGCGACCAGGGTGCCGTCGGACTTAAGCCCCACCGTGTGCTCGTCGCCTGCGGCGACCATGGGCGTTACTGGCCCGTGAAGCGTATTCAGGGCCATTGTCGAGGCAGCGCTCGAGCTATCTACCGCCCAATGACTAATAGAGCGGTCATCCGGCAGAGGCACGGTTGCTGAAGCTCCCGCTGCCGAAGCCGGAAGAATCAGGCTGAACACGAGAACGATAGAGAGTAGAGCTAGTAAGAGCATTTTTCTATTTTTCATTGTCACCTCCCATTATCCGTCCGAGGCTGTTTAATTTTGGGCAGTTTAGTTTTCCCAAAATCTCTAGCTTACAGTATTATTATATCACCCCCCTCGCATAGTCCTCGTAATGTTGACAAAATAATACAGATTTATTACCATATAAAATAGCCATTGACCCTTGAGGCAGTGAGCTAGAGAATTGAGTAGTTAAGAGTCCGCTTGGATCGGCGGTGACCGAGACGGACAACAGGGAGTTGTTTGAAAAACCCTCTCGGTTATGCCGAGAGGGTTTTTTAGTTTATGGTTATGTACGGCGCTATAACGGATGTTCCAGGAATTAAGGTCGGGCATTATACCGATAAGAAGGCAGTGACTGGCTGCACGGTAATACTTTGTGAATCGGGGGCTGTGGCTGGCGTTGATGTCAGTGGCTCATCGCCGGGGACCAGGGAAACAGACCTGCTCCGCCCTGGAAATTTAGTGGAAAGGGTTCATGCCATCGTTCTCAGTGGAGGCAGTGCCTTTGGCCTGGATGCTGCTACCGGGGTTATGAGGTATCTGGAAGAGCGAGGATGTGGCTATGAGACTAGCGCCGGGAAGGTGCCTATTGTGCCCGCCGCCATTATTTTCGACCTGAATATAGGTGATTCTAAAATCAGGCCCGGAGCTAGCGAAGGCTATCAAGCTTGCCAGGCTGCTACTAATGGCAAAGTAGCTGAGGGGTGCGTTGGCGCGGGCACCGGAGCAACAGTGGGCAAGATTCTCGGCGTGGAAAGAGCAGTCAAAAGTGGTTTGGGGACTGCCAGTCAAAAAATAGCCAGAGATGTTGTGGTAGCTGCCCTGGTAGTGGTAAATGCCGTTGGAGATGTGATTGAACCTGGAACGGGGAAAATTCTGGCGGGACCTCGCAAGCCGGACGGGAGTGGATTCTTATCTACATCAGAGTTATGGAAAGGCGAGTTTAAGGAAGCGGTTCCACCGTTTAATACCGTAATCGGTGTAGTGGCTACCGATGCCAAACTTAGTAAAACAGAGGCAAACAAATTGGCCCACGTGGCACAGGTTGGCATTGCTCGCACTATTGACCCATGCCATACCATGTACGATGGTGATGCTTTATTCGCTCTTTCTTTAGGTGAGAAGGCAGCCGACATTAATGCTCTGGGGGCAGCGGCTGCTGAGGTTGTCGCCCAAGCAATAGTTAGAGCAATTCAAAAGGCGGAAACTTTAGCTGGTGTGCCAGCGGCTAAGGACATAAACAAATGTTAAAGGCAGGCTTTATTGGTGCGGGAACGACAGGCACTGCTCTGGCAGTAAGGCTTTCTCAAAAGGGATGGCCGGTGGTAGCTGTATCCAGTCGGACTTTGTCCTCGGCACAGAGGCTAGCCAAGCGGGTGTCCAACTGCCAAGTTTGCCATACAGCTCAGGAACTGGCAGATGTTGCTGAAATGGTCTTTATCACCACTCCTGACGATGTCATAGCTCAGGTGTGCAGCGAAGTCCGCTGGCATAAAGGACAAAGCATCGTGCATTGCAGTGGCGCTCATTCCATAGATATTCTGGAACCAGCAAAGAAACTGGGAGCAGCTGTTGGCTCTTTTCATCCGTTGCAGACTTTTGCTGATGTTGACCAGGCCATAGCCAACTTACCTGGCTCTACCTTCGCTCTGGAAGCTGAAGAGCCACTATTATCAACGCTGAAGGAGTTAACACAGCTCTTGAACGGCAGCTGGGTGAAACTTAAGCCCGGGGATAAGGTGCTGTATCATGCCGCCGCTGTTTTCGCTTGTAATTATCTGGTGACCTTGGTTAAGTTGGCCCTGGACTTGTGGCAGGACTTTGGCGTATCGTCACAAGAGGCGACCAAGGCTTTGCTGCCTTTGCTCAGAGGGACGCTAAACAATATTGACAATATCGGCTTGCCTAATTGTCTCACTGGTCCTGTGGCCCGCGGAGATCTAGGCACCATAGAGAGGCACTTGAGCGCTCTTGAAGCACGAAGTCCTTCCTTGCTCACTACCTATAAAGAGCTAGGACTTCAGACTATTCCTATTGCTTTGGCTAAAGGCAAGGTCACTAAACAGAAGGCAGAAGAAATGAAAGTTTTGCTTTCTTTGCAAAGAAACTAAACAAAGAAACCTTATGCTTAGGGAGGTAGAAAATGAGAACTATGCTGAAGAGTAAAATCCACCGAGCTCGGGTTACTCAAGTCGATTTAGATTACGAAGGCAGTATCACTATTGACCGGTCCCTCATGGAAGCCAGCGATATCTTGCCCTTCGAAAGGGTAGAAGTGCTAAATGTTAACAATGGCGCCAGGTTCAGCACTTACGCTATCGAAGGTGGGGCGAATTCGGGGATTATTGGTATCAATGGTGCCGCCGCCAGACTGGTGGCCAAGGGCGACATAGTTATCATCCTCTCGTATTGCCAGGTTCCTGATGACGAAGCAATCGGCATGACCCCCAGTATAGTTCGTGTGGACAGTCAAAACAGGATTGTTGAGCCTTTGCCTGTGGCTCCTCTCACTAGATGGGAGATGGAAATAAAAGGTTAAAATGCAAAATGCAAAAATACAGAGCAAAATTCAAGAAATTTTACATTTTGAGTTGTCACTTTGATTTTTTATCTTTGACTTTTGATTTTTAGGGAAGGAGTAAGGCCATGCGAGTTACTATTACCGAGATAAAAGAGATGAAGCAAAAGAAAGAAAAGATACCTATGCTTACCGCTTATGACTATGTGACGGCCAAGATAGTTGACGAAGCTGGTGTGCCTTTGATATTGGTTGGGGATAGCTTGGGGAACGTGATATTGGGCTATGAGTCAACTATCCCGGTGACCATGGAGGAGATGATTCATCATACCAAAGCTGTAGTGAGGGGAGCTAAGAAGGCCTTAATAATAGGTGATATGCCGTTTATGACTTACCATATCAGTGTCTCTGATGCTTTACATAATGCAGCGAGGTTTATTCAGGAAGGAGGGACACAGGCGGTGAAGTTGGAGGGGGGCGAGGTCGTCGCTGAGAAAGTCAGACGCCTTGTTGACTGCGGCATCCCGGTCATGGGGCATATTGGACTTACTCCGCAATCTATACATCAGTTGGGAGGATTTAAGGTACAGGGTAAGGTGGTGGAAGCAGCCAGAAAGTTGCTTAACGATGCTCGTATTCTGGAGGAAGCTGGCGCTTTTGCTGTCGTTCTGGAATGTATCCCGGCTCCTCTTTCTAAATTGATTACTCAAAAGCTGGCTATCCCCACGATTGGCATCGGCGCCGGACCTGATTGTGATGGTCAAGTCCTGGTAATCAGCGATATGCTGGGCCTTTATACCGAATTCGTGCCCAAGCATGTCAAGCAATATGCCAAGTTAGCCGGAGAAATTAAAACTGCTGTTTCCAGTTACATATCTGAAGTTAAATCTCGTAGTTTCCCCGCTAAAGAGCAGAGCTATACCATGGATGAGCGCCTCGTCAAACAGCTAAAGACTGAAAGCTAGCGGGTATGCAGGTAGTAAAGACCATACCCGAGATAAGGGCGTTAAGGCAGAAGCTCAGTGGCACGGTGGGCTTCGTTCCCACTATGGGCTATCTTCACGAAGGCCATCTGGCTTTAGTAAAGCAGGCTAAGAGAGAAAATTCCGCCGTTATTGTCAGCATTTACGTTAACCCCACCCAATTTGGTCCCAGGGAGGATTTTGGCGCCTATCCCCGGGACCTTAATCGTGATTTAGAGTTGTTGCGGAAAGGAGGGGCGGATATCGTCTTTGTCCCCTCCGATGAGGAGATGTACCCACCTGAATTTAGTAGCTGGGTGGATGTGGAGAAAGTGACCGAGCGACTTGAGGGAGCAGCTCGTCCGGGACATTTTAGGGGTGTAGCCACCGTAGTGGCTAAGCTGTTCAACATTGTCCAGCCATCACGAGCTTACTTCGGGCAGAAAGATGCCCAGCAGGTGGTGGTCATTAAGAGAATGGTGGCTGACCTCAACATAGGGACGGAAGTCGTGGTTGTGCCTACGGTCAGGGAGAGCGATGGTCTGGCTATGAGCAGTCGCAATGTTTACCTTAATCCCCAAGAGCGCCAGGCAGCCACAATATTGTTCCAGGCCCTTACGTTGGCTCGGCAATTAAGGAAGGGTGGTGAGAAGGACGCTGAAAAAATTCGCCGGCAAATGGCCTCACTTATCCAGAAAGAACCTCTGGCTCAAATTGACTATGTCAGCATTGCTGATGCCGAAACACTGGAGGAATTGAATTTGCTCGACCGCCCGGCCGTGGCTTCCTTAGCCGTCAGGATAGGCAAAACGAGGTTGATAGATAACCTGCCTCTGGAATAAGTGCCTCGTGTGTCATTGTGAGGCTCTTCTTATCTGTCGTCTCAAGGTTTTTCTTCTTTTAGCACGTTTTGAATGAATCATGATTTACCCAATGTAAGGCTGCACGGTTAGGAGAAAGCTATTATTGGACTATGTTGATTTGTGGTAAATAATAGAAGATGTTATAGTGGACACCACCCAAACAAGCGATGGTTCTATGAAATAATCAGGAGGAGCTAAATATGGCGTTAAATTCTGAATCTGGAAATACAATTTTGAGATTGTGGCTTTTGCTGCACCGAGTCCGCGACGTATTTTTTACGTGCGAGGATTCACTATTTGCGGAATACGGGCTTACAACCGAGCAGTTGGGACTGCTTGCGGCTGTTAAGACCCTCGGTGGTTCTCCA
>JBEKTM010000089.1:0-6597 GCA_049516035.1 Dehalococcoidia bacterium | reverse complement strand
CTTCGCGAAATCTTACTCGAACGGAGTTGGAGACTTTTGGTCAAGAGACGCCAGCCATTCTTAACAGCGTTCCAAAACTGTCGAGGGATGATGAAAATAATGCCGAGCAATGCAAGCCCGGCTATTCGAAGTCCTCCCACGGTATCGGGAGCATGTATTATGCTCTGCCCAATTCTGCCTCCTAATGTGGCGTCTTTCAAAATACCTTCGCCAGGGAAGAAAGCCAGAATGCCCCATACGGCACAAGCTAGGCTAATGCCACCGAGAACCCAATTCCACCTCTGCTTCACAACGGAGAACTGGCGCCGCCATGCCACCCAGACCAGCGCACCCACAGCGATGGCTATTATTACTAATCCATAGCCAAACAATTTGAGTATGTTGCCCCATAACACATACAGCAGGACTACTATTACGACAATTAAGATAAGCCTTCGTACCACCGGTGAAGCGACGAAGTTAAAGAAGCGCTTCCATGCTGACTGATTCCCTTTTGCCTTCCGCCCCGACTTAGACCCACTTCTTGTTTTAGCCACGGAGTTATGTCCCCTAAATTAGTAGTCAGAGGTCCATTCAGTACTGGCTACTGACTTCTGCATTCTTCCCTCTTACTTCCATAATCACAGGAATGATGACAGGACGACGATGAATTTGCTCATAGAAGAATCTGCTCAGGGAATCCTTTACTTTGGCATCCACGAAGCTTGGTTCAATCAATCGTCTTTTATCACGCTCTAAAGCAGCTACCACCACATCTCGACCTTTCTCAATCAATTTCTGTTCCTCTCCAGTATTAATCAAGCCTCGCGTTATAATGCGTGGCCTTTCCGCTAGTTTACCATTTTCAGCATCAACAGCAATGGTCACCACAACAACGCCGTCCCGCGAAAGTAATTTGCGGTCCCGAAGCACAGCGTTATCCAGCTCGCCCGTTATCATGCCGCTGACATAGATAATTCCGACACGGGTTCGGGCAGCCACCCTGCCCGAATCTTGCCCGAGTTCAAGAATATCCCCATTCTCAAGGACAAAAACGTTATCCTTGGGTATACCCATACTTCGAGCTAAGCTGGCATGCAAGCTTAAATGGCGATATTCACCATGAACAGGAACAAAGAATTTAGGCTTCACCAAACTAAGCAAAAGCTTCAACTCCTCTTGACTACCATGCCCGTGGACATGAACTTGGGCCAGCTTGTCATAGATTACATTGGCACCTTGACGGAAAAGGCTGTCTGTAATCTTGCTAACCAATGCCTCATTGCCGGGAATAGGAGTGGCTGAAATCACCACGGTGTCGCCAGGGATTATCTGAACTCGACTACTGGGGTCACGATTAGCCATACGCACCAAAGCGGAGGTAGGTTCACCTTGACTGCCTGTGCTCAAAACGATAACTCGATTGTGAGACAAGGTCTTAAGTTCCTCCAAGCGACAAATAATGCCGGGGGGAGCAGTAAGATAACCCGTTTTCAATGCCATGCTTGCTATCTCTTTCATGCTTCGTCCGATGATAAATACACGGCGACCATGCTTAACGGCAACATCAAACACCTGCTGTATGCGAGATATAAGAGAGGCGAATGTAGTGACGATTACCCTTCCCTTCGCCTCGCTGACAATCCGATCTAAAGTATCGCTAACTATCCTCTCAGAAGGAGTATATCCTGGAAGCTCAGCATAGGTGGAGTCAGAAAGAAGAAGCAAAACACCCTTGGCCCCTAACGAAGCTAATTGGCCAAAGTTAGTAGCCTCACAAAGGACCGGGGTATAATCAATCTTAAAATCGCCACTGTGAACCACAATTCCCAGGGGAGTGTGAATTACTAATCCCACGGAATCAGGAATACTATGGCAAACAGAGAAAAACTCTATGGTGAATTTACCCAGTGTAATCCTGCTCCCCGGGCTAACTAAATTCAATTTTGCGCCAGTTTTCACTCCTCGCTGCCTGAGTTCCACGAGAATCAATTCTCGTGTGAATTTGGTGGCATAAATGGGAGGGTTGATGCGCGATAAAATATAAGGCAGCGCCCCAATGTGGTCTTCGTGCCCATGGGTAATCACTATCCCTCTTAAATTCCTCTGTCTCGCCACAAGATAACTAATATCTGGAATAAGCAAGTCAACTCCCAGCATCTCTTCGCTGGGGAACATAAGTCCGGCGTCAATGACGATGATGTCATTGCCATATTCCAATGCCATCATGTTCTTACCAATTTCCCCCAATCCGCCCAGAGGGATGACTCTTAATTTATGTGTTGGCATGGTTTTCCTTTCATTCAGGACATGGTTTTAAAACAAGCTTAATTGGTGAGATTCAACTGCATCTTGAGGCAAGTCTTTACCTTGAGCTAATATCTGCGGAATCTTCAGCATATCCGTTTCGATGGTCCGTCGTAGAGAGCCTTGATGGAGAGCTGCTGCCGGATGATACATGGGGTAATAAATGATGCCTTCCAATTTTCGCGGCTTCCCATGAATCTTTCCTATGCTCTCATTGGGGAAATATCTCGCTAGAGAATAACGTCCCAAAGTGATAATCATTTGGGGCTGAATTATCTCTATTTGACGGTCAAGCCATTTGCGGCAACCTTCTATCTCCACCGGTAGTGGCTCACGGTTTTGGGGGGGACGGCACTTAATCACATTAGCGATATAAACTTCCTCCCGCCGTAAGCCAATTGAGGCTAACAGTTGGTCCAGAAATTGTCCGGCTGGCCCGACGAAAGGACGCCCTTGCTGGTCTTCGTGCCACCCCGGAGCCTCACCGATAAAGAGTAAGTCCGCATCCTCCGCCCCCTCACCAGGTACTATTTTAGTGCGAGATTTAGCTAGCTCACAATCACGACAAGCTACAATTTCCTCACAAAGTTGTGTTAAAGATGACATCTAGCTCGATGGTAGCATATCTACCTTTGTCGGTCAATGTGGGCTCTTCTTAGACCAGAATTGCTCGGATTATTCACTCTTCTTCCTCGTCCTGTTCCCAAATGGGCTCGGTGAATTGGTCAATAAATTCAGCCGTAACTCTCTTGGCTATTCTATCCATCTCCTCATCCACTCGCTCGGCCAGATGACCAAGCTCGGCTAAGTCCACTGTAACCCCTAGCATTTTAGTCAGGATACCGAGCACAGCCAGGGAGGCTTTGGGATTAGCTATTTGAGTGGCATACGATGGCACCTCACCCAGCAAGCAAATGCCTTCCATCCCTCTTTCCTGAGCCATTCCCAATATCAATCCGTTCAAGCCCGCGATACGAAGGTTGCCTCTAAGAATCACATTGTGTTTGCTTAACTCATCCACTAAATCAGAATTTGTCGCTGCTCCCCAGACCTTCATCTCTTCACTATGGTGGATGCGTGTTACCGCAGCAGCACAACTATATACCCTCGACACTTTAAGCCTTTGCGCTACATCCAAAACGCAGTTAACCAGCTCATATCCTTTGAAAGCAGGCTGCTCCTCCCCGATAAAAATCACCAAGCCTTTACCGGCTTTGGGATACTGCCAATAATAAAACTTGCTCTCGGGAAAACGAGGGCTTTCCACCAGGTTGTCTCTGACTGTGACCCCCACTGGTTCAAAGAAGTTAACAGGTTCAATCTCCCCTATTTCTACAGCATTTAGCTTCTCCACAAGATATTTCGCCGCGGTTAGGGAAACATCGCCAATGCCTGGCCAGGAGGCAATCATGGAGCAACTCTTAGGGCGTGGGCGCTTATAAAGTTTTATTACGTCTTTCGTATCCATCTTAATTCCCTTTGGTCGTCACCGATATGCTAGAACAATATAAAGGAGGCGTTTGCAAAATCCCACCCACCCATCTTGCTTCCTGCCCTATGCCCAGAAGCTCTTTTAACACTTGATATACATTACCGGCGATCATAGTATCCTTCACTCTTCCCACTATCTCACCATTCTCTACCTTACATCCCAGTAAAACGTTGCCACCGAAGTCACCCCCCAAAAGATTACCCTGCTCAGCACCAATAACTTCCTCCACAATTAGTCCTTCTTTCATATCCTCCACCATCGCCTTGAAAGAAACATCTCCTTTCTCTAAAATAAGAGAGCTTATAGCTGGGCTGGGGAAACCACCACCTACTCGCCTACCGTTACCAGTACTATGTGTGCCGGCTAAAGCAGCTGTCTGTAAATCATAAAGGAACTGCGTCACCACTCCATTTGTAACAAGCGGTAAACGCTGGCTGGGCACCCCTTCGTCATCAAAAGGATAACTCCCAACGCCGTAAGCTACGGTAGCATCATCCCATAAGCTCAGCTTTTTGTCAAAAACCTGCTCCCCCAGTTTATCTTTCAAGGGTGAGGCTCCTTCGAAGACTGCTTTGCCGTTAAACGCTAGCACCAGAGGGTTCAGCAAAACACTAGCTACTCCACGAGGCGTAAAAATTATCGGCAGCACTTTGGTGGATATAGTGGCTTTTCCCTTCGCCATTTCCAGTTGCCATATCACCCTGTCAGCCAGGTCATCAATCGCGGCAAAATCGGGGCGACATGAGCTTTCACTATCACTTACCCAAAGTATATCTGTATCCCGAACAAGAATGCCTTCCAGGCTGAGGCTAAAAAAGCTCTTCTCATACCTGCCTTCACCACCCTGAGAATTAATTAAGGAGATGGAGCTTGTTCCCCTGGTTACCTGAACATCGCACAGGACATCAGGAGTATGCCCCCTAATCTTGGCGATAAGCCCCTTCCCGACCTCAACCATCCTCTCCATAGCTATCCCCTTTACTGTGGGATCGAAGATGCGCACTTTCGCATAGTCTTGAGAAGAAGGAAATTGAAAATTGGCTGGACTGCCAAATTGAGCAGTCTCCACCGCCATGTCCACCAAAGCTTCTAAACCGCCCCCTCCACTAGCAGTAGCAAAGCCAATTCTCCCTTCCTTGAAAATTCGCAGGGCATTGCTGCTGCTCTCCCTGGCCTGAACTTGCTTTAGTTCATTAGCTTCAAACTCTATCGTCGTTGCCCGAGCGGAAGCTGAAAAAACCTCAGCTTGCTCAGCCACTTTTCGAGCAGAGCGCAGAACCTTCACAAGACCTTCCATCTTAAACTCTAATTCCCAAAATTAGTAGTCAGGAGTCAGAATTCAGTAGTCAGAAGCCACCCCTTCCCTACTGACTACTGTCTACTGTCTTCTCGATTCTCTCCATTTTTGGAATTTGGCATTTGGAATTTGAGGTTTATTCGCTATCTTCCTCCCACCACGCAATGACGAATCCTGATATGTGGGCTCCCGTCAGAAACGGGTAACGGGTATTGTCCCCCTTTGCCACAGCCACCGCCTTGATTCATCTCCAAGTCATTGCCTATGGCATCTATATTCTGCAAGGTAGTAAAAACATTGCCAGTCAGCACCACGGGGCGCAATAGCTCTGCTAATTTCCCTTGACGGATCATGTAAGCTTCCCCAGCGGAAAAGGTAAACATCTCCAGGGTAGTCGTCCCACCATACCAATCCTTAACATAGACGCCCTCCTCGATGTCACCAAGCATTTCCTCGAAAGAAGCGTTACCGGACTCAATAAAGGTATTGCTCATTCGCACTATGGGGGGGAAGAGGTAATTGATGGCTCGAGCATTCCCTGTAGCCTTTTCTCCCATCTTAGCTGCTGTTTCCCGGGAATGAAGCCTGCCCTCCAGAATGCCCTCTCGGATAAGATAGGTTCTCCTGGCCGGCGTCCCTTCATCGTCGTATTTATAACTGCCCCGCAAGTTGGGCATTGTCGGGTCATCAATGATATTGAGATGCTTGCCGCCAAATTTTTTCCCCAGGACTATGATTTGCCGCAGGTTTTCATTTTGATATACATGGTCGGACTCGGATAAATGCCCGAAGGCCTCATGAGCAAAGACTCCAGCCAGAATAGGGTCCAAAATCACGGTATATTCTCCACCTTTTACCTGTGGGGCAGCAAGAAGGGCGGCAGCACGCCTCGCTACCTCCCGGGCTTGCTCATGTAACTGCTGCCCAGGCTTAGTCCAGCTTGTTGAATCTCGTTATCCTCACGAGCTATGGCCGTCAATCGTGAAGTAAGGTCAGTTTTAGTTTGTTCTATATAGCTACCTTCCGAATTGGCGAAGATAGTTTTTCGCTTCACATCATGATAATTAATTCTTGTGCTTTGAATTTTTGGACTACTTAACATAATATCGTTGTAACTATCCAAAAGCTCTTTCTTGGTTGCCAACGGTACAGTCGTGGCATCCTGCTTCAACCGCAGCACCATCGTATCCACTACAGGCTCCGTGGGAAAAAGCTTGAATGGTTCTCTCTTGGCTAACCTTGCCTCTTCTACGGCCAGAGCCACTTTCTCCTTCAACCCATCCAGGTGATTAAAGCTGACGAATCCCCAACTACCCTGAACTAAAACTCGAATATTGCCACCGGAATTACGAGCCCGGCTTATCTCCTCCAGCCTCTCCCCCCGGTAGACAATGCTGGTAGCCTGGCTCTCCTCAAAATGGATTTCAATATAGTCGGCACCATGGCTTTTCAAGGCATCAGTAATCAGGTCACGCACGTCTCCATTGTAGCTCTTGACACGAATAAAGGAAAGAGCTGCACA
>JBEKTM010000088.1:0-6151 GCA_049516035.1 Dehalococcoidia bacterium | reverse complement strand
ATTGTCCTCCGCATAGAGAGTTCTGGCGGTGAGATAGAGCCCTGTCAGGAAATCTTGTTGGAGATAGAAAGAGCTAAGGAGACAAAAACCATTGTGGTGAGCATGGGGGAAATGGCTGCATCAGGTGGCTACTATATCTCAACCGCAGCAAATAAGATTGTTGCTATGCCGACCACACAGACAGGAGCCATCGGGGTTATTTCTGCAGCAATAGACGTCAAGGGACTCTTGGATAAGCTTGGTATCCAGATAAAAACCTTCCAAGGTGGCAAGTATAAGGACATGTATTGGGGATTGAGAGAGCTGACGCCGGAAGAAGAGACGATCATGCAGCAGATGGTTGATGAGTATTACCAGGGATTTATAGACGTGGTGGCTGAGGGGAGAGGGCTAGGCCAGGAAGAAGTCAAGAATTTGGCTACAGGGCAACTTTACAGCGGTACCAAAGCCAAAGAGTTGGGTCTGGTTGATGTGCTAGGTGATCTGGATACAGCCATAAATTTGGCAGCAGAACTGGCCGGCATCAAAGCTCCCATAGTGGAGTACTATAAACAACCTGGACTAATAGGGAGGTTGCTGTCAGGACTTGTCGATGCCATAGAGACGAGGATATCGGGTTTGAGCGCGCAGGATATGATTTTATTGGAAGTCTTAAGCCATAACTATCCCCAACCTCTATTTCTATATCAAAGCTGATGGGACAATTTCGTTTCCTTACTGGCGGAGAATCCCACGGAAAGGGTTTGGTAGCCATTGTGGAAGGGATGGTGGCTGACCTTTCCCTGGAAGAAGGCTATATCAACAAGGAACTCAAGCGCCGTCAACAGGGCTACGGGCGTGGTCCCCGCATGAAGATCGAAGAAGATAAAGTGGAAATCATGGCTGGCGTTCGCTATGGACTCACTACCGGTAGCCCCATCGTACTTTTTGTCACCAATCGAGATTGGCAAAACTGGCAGGAACAGTTAAGCATTTCTCCAATAGAAAAGGAAGTCGAGCCTATAACCTGTCCTCGTCCAGGACACGCTGACCTAGCCGGAGTAACTAAATATGGGCTCAATGACATCAGGCCGATTATGGAAAGAGCCAGTGCTCGGGAAACAGCGGCCAGAGTAGCTGTCGGAGCCGTCGCCCGAAGATTTCTGGAGGAGTTGGGTATTGCTGTTCATAGTCACACTGTGGCAATTGGTCCACATCACTGGGAACGAGAGGAAGCAAGTTCGATAAATTGGCAAAAGGTAGAAGCCTCCCCAGTTCGTTGTGCCCATGCCAAACTAGAAAAGGCGATGATGGCAGCTATTGATGAGGCTAAAGCTAATGGCGACACGTTGGGTGGCATTTTCGAGGTGATTGCTACTGGTGTCCCCATCGGACTGGGCAGCCACGTTAGCTGGGACCGACGTCTTGACGGTCGGATTGCTCAGACGATAATGAGCATTAATGCCGTGAAAGGAGTGGAAATCGGGGCAGGATTCGCTTTAGCCGAGCTTAAAGGCTCGCAAGCTCACGACGTTATTGAACCTAACCCCCGTAGCAAAGCGAAGGGTCTCCCTTGGCGACGTGCTACCAATCGTGCTGGTGGTATTGAAGGGGGCATAAGTAATGGCGAAGACATAATAGTCGGGGCAGCAGTCAAACCTATCGCTACATTGGCTAGTCCTCTACCGTCTATAGACCTTCGCAGTGGAGAGGTAGCGAAGGCTCACTACGAGCGCAGCGATATTTGTGTTGTTCCGGCCGCTGGAGTAATCGCCGAAGCCATGTTAGCCATTGTTCTGGCTGATGCTTGCCTGGAGAAGTTCGGCGGTGATAACTTAAAAGAGACGCTAGCAAATTACGGTAATTATCTACGCAATATATCCCGAAGAAGTCTCTAGACAAGATAATCCTGGAGGAAAGGATTTCCCCGTCGCTCGTCGCCGATAGTGGTGGGTGGTCCATGGCCGGGATAGACAATGGTTTCATCAGGCAAAACCATAAGTTTTTCCTGAATGCTCTTCCTCAGACGTTCATGGCTGCAACCAGGAAAGTCGGTCCTGCCAACGCCAAGATTAAACAAGGTATCACCGCTAAAGACTACTCCATGCCCTAAAAGACAGATCCCACCAGAACTATGTCCTGGGGTATAGAGGACTTCAAAGTGTAAGTCACCTATATCTATGCGATCGCCGTCCCTGAGTAACCTATCCGGTCGAGGAGGTGATTTGACAGGAGAGAGACCGAGCGAGCTTAGCATACGCATGGGAGCGGTAAGTAATAATCCCTTCTCTGCCTCATGAATGGCGAACTGAGCATTGGTCTTTTCTTGAACTTCGCGAAGGGCGCCCACATGGTCTATATGAGCATGGGTTATCACGATTAAGGATATGGATAACTCCACTTGCTGCACTGTTCTCAAAATAGTTTCGGCTTCAGCACCGGGGTCAATAATTATTCCTTGCTTAGTTGCGGATGAACCAACGATGTAGCAGTTGGCGGCGAAAGGACCGACCACTAACATTTTTATAATCATTGCTCTTTTCTCTAGTAATTTTACAGTCGAATCTGTGAAGTATAGCATGAGTTTGCACTCTGGGAAAAATTGCTGGTGAATGAAACCATTTCGTGCAAAGCTAATTCTTGCTCTAATCTAGATTTTTCAATATACTGACAAATACAACTAGATGAAAGCGGATAGGGCAGCAAATAACCTCGTTATCACGGGTTTCTCAGGCACCGGTAAATCTCTAGTGGCTATGGAGGTAGCTCTGAGATTAAATTGGGATTTCCTGGATAGCGATGATGAGATAGTTAAACAAACGGGCAAGCCTATCGCCGAGATTTTTCGTCAGGATGGGGAGGGTAAGTTCAGGGAACTGGAACGCGAGACGATTAGAAAAGCTTGCCAGCAAAGGCAGACAGTTATAGCTATTGGCGGCGGTGCCATAGTCGACTCACAGAACTACGAGTTGCTGGCCAAAACTGGGTTAATTGTTTGCCTGGAGGCTAAACCTGAGACAATCTATGAGCGCTTATTTCGTGAGGCTGCTCGTAATCCTAAGACCGAAGTTCGTCCCCTTTTAGCTGTTGATAATCCCCTGGAACGCATCAGGCAGCTTAAAGCCTCCCGGCAGCCTCACTATGCCAAAGCGGATTGGACTATCCATACTGAAGGCTTAAGCGTCGGTGAAGTAGCAGAGGAGGTAATAAGGGCTTCGAGATTGCTTTATCGTACTGACAGCTTTCAGCTTTCAGCTTTCAGTGATAAAGACGTTGCTTGCATGGTGAAGACTGAAACTCAAAGTTATCCTATCTTTGTTGTCTATGGTTTATTGGACAAACTCGGTGACAAGATGAAGCAAGCTGCTCTACATGGCACAGCCACTATAATTAGCGATGAAAATGTCTTCTCTCTTTACGGCAGCAAAGTTGAGGGAATCCTCAAGGATGTTGGCTTTGCGGTTAATTCTTTTGTGGTGCCGCCGGGTGAAGAAACGAAAAGCGTGGATTATGCTGTCAAGATTTATGATTTCCTTGTCGAGCATCGAGCGGAGCGAGACGATATTATCGTCGCCTTGGGTGGGGGCATGGTGGGTGATTTAGCGGGTTTTGCTGCTGCCACTTTTTTGCGAGGCATGCCCTGGGTACAAGTGCCGACCAGTTTGGTAGCCATGGTTGATGCCAGCATTGGGGGCAAGGTCGGCGTTAATCATCCTGAGGGAAAAAACCTTATTGGTGCCTTTTATCAGCCTAACCTGGTTTTAGCTGACCCTCAGGCTCTTACCACGCTGCCTCGGCGTGAGCTGACCTCAGGTTGGGCTGAAGTTATTAAACATGGTTTGATTCTGGATAAGGAATATTTTGAGTTCTTGGAGAGCAATGTTAATAGGTTGACAAAGCTAGAGCCGGAGGTACTTAGCCAAGCTATTGCCCGTAGCGCTGCTATCAAGGCTCAGGTCGTCAGCCAGGACGAAAAAGAACGAGAAGGGAAACGCACCATTTTAAATTATGGGCATACCATTGCTCACGGGCTTGAGGTGGCTACACAGTATAAGCGCTTTCTTCATGGGGAAGCGGTAGCCATTGGCATGATGGGAGCTGCTAAGCTCAGTCAGCGATTGGGCCTGTTGCGTTCGGCAGTAGTAGAACGCCAACAAGCCCTATTGCAGAAATTCAGTCTGCTCACGTCATTACAATCCGAAGCTGCGAGCCAAAAGCGTGGCAGGAAGCGAAACAATTTCAAGTTGAGCCTTGCTGGGATAACCAGGGCCATGGAACTGGATAAAAAAGTAAGAGGAAAGGCAATTCACTGGGTGCTGTTAGAAGATATCGGCAAGGCAGTAATTCGTAGCGATGTGTCTCAGGAGGACGTGTTGGCCGTTCTTCGGGAGCTATCGAAGCCGTGACTTTTTTCCTCAATTGAAAGCCCATTCTTTTATACGCTATAATGAGCAGTTCGGAAAAGGAGATTATCTTTGCTTAAAAGCCATAATTGTGGGGAACTGAGGAAAAACCATGCTGGACAGGATGTAACTTTAGCTGGCTGGGTGCACCGGCGTCGTGATCATGGTGGGAAGATATTCATTGACCTGCGTGACCGCGAAGGCATAGTTCAGGTAGTATTTAATCCCCAGACATCACAAGAGGCATACCAGGTAGCTGATGTACTTCGTAGCGAGTATGTAGTTCAAGTTATTGGAGAGGTTGCTGTTCGGCCTAAAGGGACAGAGAATCGCAAACTGGCTACCGGAGATATTGAGGTCATCGCCAAAGAAGCTGTCATCCTTAATTCGTCGAAAACGCCGCCATTTTATATAAGTGAAGATGAAGAAGTGGAAGAATCACTTTGCCTCAAAAACCGGTATCTGTACCTGAGAAGGCCCAGGCTGAAGGATAATCTTCTATTACGCCACAAAATAATGAAGTTCATACGAGATTTCTTAGACGCTAAGAGCTTTGTGGAGATTGAAACACCAATCTTGATTAAGAGCACCCCAGAGGGAGCCCGGGACTATCTTGTGCCTAGCCGTGTCAATCCCGGCAAGTTTTATGCCCTGCCTCAATCGCCACAACAACTCAAACAACTCCTCATGGTAGCTGGGTTTGATAAGTACTTCCAGATAGCTCGTTGCTTCAGAGATGAAGACCTCCGGGCAGATCGCCAACCTGAATTCACCCAACTTGATCTGGAGATGAGCTTTGTTGAGGCACAGGACATATTGCAGCTCATGGAGACACTCTTCACTTCGCTTGTGAAGACTATTAAACCCGATATGCGATTACTGGAGCCCTTTCCTCACCTTTCCTATAAAGAAGCGATGGAGAAGTACGGCACAGATAAACCGGATATCAGGTTTGGCTTGGAGATTAAGGACATATCTGACATTGCTGCTAACACAGATTTTCAAGTTTTTCGCTCAGCTCTCGATAACAATGGTAAGGTAAAAGGGATATGTACCCCCGGTTGTGGTCATTATACTCGACATCAACTCGATGAACTAATTGATTTAGCCAAGAGCTGTGGTGCTCAGGGTTTGGTGACCATGGCTTTTACAGGTGAGACAATAACTTTGGATGAGGTGAAATCTGCAGCTGCTAAATATTTGAATCCCCGTCAATTAGAAGAAATAGCTAGTAGATTCGCGGCAAGGCCTGGCGACCTTTTACTTATCGTCGCTGACAAACCAGCGGTAGTCAATAAAACACTTGACGAATTACGTCGCCAGATGGCAGAACGGCTTAATCTAGCTGATGCTGATCTATTGGCTTTTGCCTTTATAGTTGATTTTCCTTTGTTGGAATGGAATGAGGCTGAGAATCGTTGGGAACCCATGCACCATCCGTTCACCGCTCCTCGATGGGAAGATGTAATGCTTCTTGATAAAGAACCAGCTAAGGTTCGGGGGCAACATTATGATGTAGTGTGTAATGGTTGTGAACTTGGCAGTGGCAGTATCAGGATTCATAAACGTCAATTTCAAGAGAGGATGTTTAGCCTCCTTGGTTATAGCCAAGAAGAAATGGAAAGCCGCTTTGGATGTCTCTTAGAAGCGCTGGAATATGGAGCGCCACCACATGGCGGCATTGCCATAGGACTTGACCGCGTAGCGATGCTTCTTGCTAAAGAGCGGAGCATCAGGGAGGTTATCGCCTTCCCGAAAAATCAGAATGC